>JALUZN010000022.1 GCA_027011835.1 Draconibacterium sp.
CATAATGCAACAGTTTTAAACTTTCCCTTCCAAAAATAAAAAATCTAGATTTTTTATTTTTGGAAGGGAAACTGTCGCACTTACTAATTGAATTTTCGGGGTTTAATCAATTAATATTAAGGTATATCTGTTGAAAACTATCTTTGCAAAAGTAGCTATTTGTTCATTATTCGAAGCTTAATTTGTGTAAGCACTTTTTTTGTGTATAACGGGAAATCGCTGTTCATCATCCAGCCATAGTACCCGGGCTGCTCGCGAAATACCTGTTCAACCGGAATTCCTTTATTCTTGCCAAAGTTAAAGGTCTCAATGCCGTTTTCGTCGTAAACAATACGTCCTGCAAAATCAACATTTCGGGTAAAAGACGAAAATTCGCTCAGTTTATCAATGTTGTTAACAATTGGCGGTTCGGTTTTATTTCCTCTGTTATCTTCATATTCAACTCCTTCGTACATATCGAGCTGAGCTTTTAAAACTTCGTAGGTTGCTTTTGTGTCGGCCATTGCACTGTGGGCATTAATTAACTCTTTTTTGCAGTAAAACTTATATGCAGCCGCAAGTGTGCGTTTTTCCATTTTATGAAAAATTGCCTGTACATCGATGAATTTATGTTTCTTTAAATCAATGTCGACATTGGCACGAAGAAACTCTTCAGCCAAAAGAGGAATGTCGAAGCGGTTTGAGTTAAACCCACCCAAATCGCAACCTTCAATAAATTTAGCCAGTGTTTTTGCCACCTCTTTAAAAGTGGGTTCCGCTTTTACATCTTCATCGTAAATCCCATGAATCTCGGAAGACTCTTCAGGAATATGCATTTCCGGGTTTATTCGCAACAATTTTTCTTCTTCACTACCGTCTATATTTACTTTAATAAGTGCTATTTCTACAATGCGGTCGGTGGCAACATTAATACCTGTGGTTTCTAAATCGAGAAAGACAATAGGATTTTTTAATTGAAGTAACATGGTATATTTTTAAAATAAAAGGTATCTGAAAGTCTCAAAAATTTTGATTTTTCAGATACCTTTTAAAGTTATCGAATAAACGAATTAAGCATTAATCATCATTGGCATTAGCAGCATTAAAACATCTTCGTCTTCCTGCTCTTTTTCTGCCGGAAGAAGAAGCCCTGCCCGTGTTGGGTCGCTCAATTCAACTGCTACATCGCTGGTAGAGATGTTCGTTAAAATCTCTTGCAGGAAAGTTGATTTAAATCCGATTTCAATTTCGTCGCCTTCGTATTCGCAATTCAATCGCTCAACTGCCGAGATAGAAAAATCGATATCCTGAGCCGAAACAACTAATTGGTTGTCGTGAATATTAAGCTTTATCAGGTTGCTTGCCTGATTCGAGAAAACCGATACCCGTTTTACTGTGTTTAAAAAGTTAAGCCTGTCGATTATCATTTTATTGGGGTTGTCGGTTGGAATAACCGAGTTGTAACTCGGGTAGTTTCCTTCAACAAGCCGGCAAATTAGTTTGTAGTTGCTAAGTGTAACAAATGCATTCTTATCGTCGAATTCCAGTTTTACATCGAACTCCTCTTTTGGCAGCAGACTTCGCAATAATCCGGCCGGCTTTTTTGGTAAAATAAACGACGACTCGAATTCAGCTTTTGCATCGATTCGGCGATAACGTACCAGTTTGTGTGCGTCCGATGCAACAAAACTCATGTAGTCGGGCGAAAGTTCAATGAAAATACCATTCATTACCGGTCGTAATTCGTCGTCGGCAGTGGCAAAAAGTGTTTTTTCAATTCCGCTTAAAAAGAGAGAATGATTTACCTCTATCGAAGAAGCTGCTTCGGTATCTAAAGTGGGTTGCACCGGAAAATCTTCAGGATTTAACC
>JALUZN010000023.1 GCA_027011835.1 Draconibacterium sp.
ATACTGAATTTTCCATTGTCGGAAAGAATTTCAATATTGAAAGAATCGCTATCGATATGAAAAGTAAGTGGTTGTTCGGGAAACTCTTTTAACGAATCGATAGCCAATTTTGCAGGTACCGCAATGGTTCCTTCACCTTCAATGTTGTCTAACTTAATGCTTGTAATTAACGTCGATTCTAAATCGGATGCTGTAATCGTTAATTCTGATTCGGAAAGCTGAAACAGAAAATTGTCTAATATGGGCATGGTGCTTTTACTGCTGATAACCTTGCTTAATGCCGATAAATGACTTAGTAACTCGGTACTTGAAATAACAAACTTCATAGGTATATTTTTTATAATTTTTTAATCTGATTTATAGGTTTTTCACCTGTGTAATATTACGATTAATTTTAGTACACGAATATACAAACTTTAATAATATATACCTATTCAGAAAAGTTCGTTTTTTTACAACTTATCAAGAGGTTGTTTATAACTGTGTTTTCGATGAAAAAACTCATCAACAAAAAATTATCGCGTATACCGAAACTTGCGAATAATATTGAATGCAAGTCCAAAAAGAACAATAAAAAGCAGTGGTAAAATAACATTTATAAATTGCCAAAACCCAATCTCTTCGCGCAGTTTAACTTTGTCGAGAAGCCGTAATTTTAATGCCCGTCCGCGCAGTTGCATAATTCCCCGGTCGTCGTTTAAATAAAAAATGGCATTCATCAGAAACTCTTTGTTGCCAAATGTTTGTCGCGACACACGGTCGTATCCCAGCGGCTGAAAACGGGGCGGATTGGTTGAATAGTTTACTTTATTTGTAATTACACTTCCATCGGCAATAATTATCATTTTTGTGGGTTTGCTCTTTTCTCTGATTTCCGATTGCTCGAACCCGTAAATATCAACCATCCGGTTTTTAAATGCCGAGGTAAATTGTCCTTCTAAAAGAACACCTACCGGAATGTGCGAGAGCTTAAAAAGCTCGCGGGCCGGCGGATTATTTATATTTTCGAGGCTGACCGATGAGGGGGCTTTTACACGCAATGCATTTGGCGATGTGGATAAAAGCACGTGTTTATTTATGTTTTTATTTTCTGAAAGTGTATCGATTGATGAGACAAATTCACTCATCACCCAATTTAAGTTTCTGCTTATTGGATGGTTGTAGTTGGGTGTTAAAAGTGGTGAATAGTACCACGGATGCAACGTAAATTTCGGAGGATTTCCGGGAGCTGCCGTGTTTACGCGCAACCGGATGCAGTTTACGTCTTGTAATAAATCGTAATTTAGCCGGACTCCATATCTGAAAAACATATCGCCCAAATTCAGGTCGTGTGGAAACGAATAGGTTTTATATCCTTTCGACAAACTATCTAAACTCACCTGCACCGGGTCGATTAGCCAAAGTGTTTTCCCTCCCTGCATTATGTATTGGTCGAGAATGAGTTTTTCGCGTTCGTTAAATGCTTTCTTTGGTGCGGCAACAATTAAAATATCTGTTGCACTGCTATTTTTATTCAGTTCGTCGGCAGTAATCTCGGTTATATTGAAATCGGGGAGCAATGCTTCTGCTAAGTCGGCTGTTTCGTAACGGTTGGCTTCATCGTTTCCTTGTAAAAAAGCAATGGTCGATTTCTTTGTGCGTAGTAGTTTCTCAAATGCGTTTACCAATTCAAACTCGATGGTTTCAACCGAATTGTTGAAATTTAATTCGTACCCCGCATTCGGATTATTTTTCAGGAAATTAACAGCAATCTCTTTCCCTTTATAGCTGATTACGGCACCCGGGAAAATATATTTTGTTATAATTCCTTTCTCGGTTTTCCGGCGGAAAGTGGTAGGTCGAACTCCTTTTTTTACCAGCGAGTTGATAAATTTATCCTGCTTTTTTTGATTGACAATTGAATACGGATCGAAAACGCGAATACGAATTGGTACGGAAGAGAAGGCATTTAAGATTGCAATTTTTTCGAAAATTTCGGTCTGTATTTTTCGTAATCCCGGCTCCAGCTCTCCGGTTAAGTAGAGCTCAATATCAACCGGGCTTTCAAACTCCGAAACTACTTCTGCACTAATTCCCGAAACCGTAAACCGTTTATCGGAAGTTAGGTCGAAACGAAGCAGGAAGTTTGCCGAAACGATAAAAATAGCGATTAAAACGACCATAAATAGTGCGGCATTTATTTTTGTTTTTCGCTGTTTAAATTTTCCTTTTCGTAAAAACAGGCTGGTTGAATAGAGGAACAACAGGGTCATTCCCACGAAATAAATTAAATCGCGCATATCGATAACACCTCTCGAAACCGACTTGTAATGGTTGTTTATGCTGAACCATAAAAGCAGTTGCTCGAGGTTGTACGAAACGCCGGAGGTGGCAATAAATTCGAATCCAAGATAAAAAACAAACGAGAGTGCCATTGCCAGAATGAAGGCGATAATCTGGTTTTCGGTTAACGACGATGCAAAAATTCCGATGGAGATATAGATGGTTGCCAGAAAAAACAGTCCGATAAACGAGCCCCAAGTTGCGCCAACATCAATGCTGCCAACCGGATTTCCCAACTGGTAAACCGAAAGAAAAGAGAGTAACGTGGGAAGGAGGGAAAACAGTACCAAAATGCAGCCGGCTAAAAATTTTGCCCAAACAATTTTAAAATCGGAAATGGGGTGTGTCAGCAGT
>JALUZN010000024.1 GCA_027011835.1 Draconibacterium sp.
ATTCAGGATTCCATATAAAAGGAATCTGGTAAGAGCGCATTAAGCAGGGTCTGTAGTGCTGTAATAGAGAAACAGGTTACAGCTTTTCGGGGTTTGGTAGCCTTGCTGCCGCCCGAGGGGTGTTGTTTGTTTTTATTGTAAGGATTTATTCATAAAGAGTTATTTGATGGGTTTATAAACCTTTGACGTTAAATGTAGTAAAAAGGTTGCGTTAGATTATTAATAAAAATGAGATGTTTTAGAACAGTAATAGATTGATAGCTTGTTATTCCTTGTTGATAATCTGTACTATATTTAAACCAGCTACTCAAAATAAGGAGCATCGAAACGCCGTTCGTAAGCTTTATTTCTTTTCAAACTTATATTCCAATACAAATTCGTCAATCCTGTTTTCTGCAATAATTTGTAGGTTACAATTTTAAACTTAGAGTAACTCAACCGGTGTAGCAATATTTTTTAAATCTTCCTTGTTTAGTTTCCCATTTTTTGCCAGTTGCATTCCCAAAGCATTCAGCTGTTTAAAAAGCTTTTTTGTCATTATTGCAGGCATTAACCGAACACCTTCGGCACCCGGTTTTACTATTACTCCAAGATTTTCCATCTTCCACCGTTTTGCCAGATTCTCCATCTGCTTTTTTGCGCTATCGTTTTGGCATGCCTCCGAAAATCCTGACTGGATAAGGAAAAGAATTTTCTTTTCGCTTCCATTAAACTCGCCAATTGCCTCAATAAATTGTTTAACAATTCCGGGTACAGAAAAAACATACAACGGAAATGCAAGGAAAACAACTTCGGCACTTTTAAATGCCGCAACCTGCTCTGATAAATGTTTTTGTTGAAGCAGATAGTTTGTGGATATTACTTCTCCCCCACCTGTCTTAAAACCTTTTTCGAATTGATTGAGCAAAACTTTTGTATTGGAAGTTTTGCCTCGTGGCGACCCGTTAAATAGTACTAATTGCATGGCAAATCTCTTTTGTATCGGTTTTTTCAATTGTCTTAAAAAAATTTAAATCGGAATGATAATTGGATGCAATCCGGTCAAAAATCTCTTTTGTACTTAAAACTTCTTCGCTTTCGGCATCGCTCTTTTCAAGTAGAACTGCCATTTCGGGATATTTTGGGTAACGCTTTTTATGATGGCTCACACCATCTTTTATTTCGATATACGGATGAATAAGCGGAATGGTACGGTCTTGAAATATTTTTAATTCAGCCGATAACATTCCCAAAATCATTGGTGAAGCATAAATAACCAAATCGGCATTTATTATATCTTTTAATATTTCGGGTGCATCGTCGTTGTGCCTGCAAATGCCAGGCGTTTTCACCCAACAATTCCAACACCCCACGCACGTTTTTATCTTTTTCTCTGAAAGTAAATGTGTGGTTACCTTATAGTCCGACGCACTTAAACACGCCTCTAAATCAGCAAGAAAATTTGTTAACCTGTATTGATTAGAATTGGGACTCCCATCAATTATTACGACCTTTTGAATCATTGTATAGCATTAATTGAGTTGATTGTAAAAGTAAAACCATTGTTTTACAATTTACATCAATTTTCGGTAAACAGGATAAATTTATAGAGGAGAGTTCAAAAATAATAGTTTCTGGTTTCTGGTTTTTGTGTCTTGTGGCTCGGTAGGAATAAAATTCTCTATTCTCATCCGTCACAACCCTTGTGTTTTTAAATATTATTCATATATTTACCTTGTATTTTTAAATCATAATTGATTAATGAAAAGGATAATCGACGAACAATTAGTAAACTGGAAAAACAGAAAGCGAAGAAAACCATTAATTTTAAGGGGTGCAAGGCAGGTTGGCAAAACATATTCGCTAAAATATTTTGGAAATAACCATTTTAGCAACACTATTTTTATTGATTTTGAAAAAGACTCTGGTTATGTTTCAATTTTTGATGCTGACTTTGATATCCGGAGAATAATCCGTGAAATTGAGATTTTAACACAAACGAAATTGATTCCGGAAAAAACATTATTGGTTTTTGATGAAATACAACTCGCTCCCCGTGCAATAACGAGTTTAAGATATTTTTACGAGGAAGCACCCGAAATTCACATAATTGCTGCAGGTTCTCTTTTGGAATTTGCTTTTAGCCAAATATCAGTTCCCGTAGGCAGAGTGCAGTTTATGTTTATGTATCCAATGAATTTTTACGAATTTCTATTGGCAAATAATTTCAACGAATTGGCGAAGGTGTTAAAAGAGAAACCGAAAAAACTATCACCCATAATCCATAATAAATTATTAGCTGAACTTAAAAATTATTTCTTCACAGGAGGGATGCCCGAAAGTGTTAAAACATTTGTAGAGTCAAATAATTTTATTGAGACAAACGAAGTACTTTCAGAAATTATAAATTCTTTTAAACTCGATTTTGCAAAATACACGCCCCGAATCGACATAAACTGCCTTACTGAAACATTTAATAGGATTAGTAAAAGCATTGGACAACAAATTAAATATAGCAGACTATCATCACACTTCTCTGTTCCGACCATAAAAAAAGCATTGTTTTTACTCGAAAAAGCCCGATTGGTAAAAATAGCGTATTCGGTAAATCCACCGGAATTGCCCTTAAATTTTTCGACAAAGAAAAATATATTCAAAGCAGTATTCCTCGATATTGGACTGATGCAACACATAAACGGAATAAATTACAGAGAGGAGTTTACAAAAACAGAATTACTAAATATTTACAATGGTGCACTTGCTGAACAGTTTGTCGGGCAAGAATTATTTATGGCTAATAACGATGATATTTTTTATTGGTCGCGACAAGCAAAAAGTAGTAATGCCGAGGTCGATTTTATCACCCAGTCAAATAATTATATTTATGGTATTGAGGTAAAAAGCAGTGCTTCAGGCAGTTTAAAAAGTCTGCATTTATTATTAAAAGAAAATCCTAAAATAAAAGAGGGAATTGTATTCTCATCGAGAGAATACAGCGTAATCCCTGAACAACGACTACGATTTGTTCCTATTTATTATGCTGGTTCTGACATGCAATTTGAGTAAGGATTCCACCTCTCTCTACTGAAAATAGAAAGATAGAATCCTTAAAAACTTATTTTGTCTTCTCTGCAATCCAGTTTTTGGCATTAACAAAAGCCTGAATCCACGGAGCAACTTCGTCCATTTTTCTGTCGGCAGGATATTGCGCCCAGTGCCAGGGTTTAAACGCCCGTTCGAGGTGCGGCATCATTGCAAGATGGCGGCCATTAACCGAGCAAAGCGAAGCTGCCGAAAAGTGCGAACCATTTGGATTTGCAGGATATCCGTCGTTACTATATTTCATTGGAATACTATACTGCTGCTCGTTAAACGGAAGGTAAAATTTACCTTCGCCGTGCGCCACCCAGATTCCAAGTTTCATTCCTGCCATATTTCCAAGCATTACCGAATTGTTCTCTAAAATATCGACATTCAGAAACGACGACTCGAATTTTCCCGATTCGTTATGCTCCATTTTTGGTTGAATATCGTGTTCAGGATAAACCAAATTCAGTTCAACCATTAACTGGCAACCGTTACAAACGCCCAAACTCAGTGTGTCGTCGCGTTGATAAAATTTATCGAGTGCTTGTTTTGCCTTGTCGTTGTATTTAAATGCGCCTGCCCAACCTTTTGCCGAGCCAAGCACATCGGAGTTCGAGAATCCACCCACAAACACAATCATATTTACATCTTCCAGCGTTTCGCGCCCCGATATTAAATCGGTCATATGCACATCTTTTACGTCCATTCCGGCGAGGTACATTGCATACGCCATTTCGCGGTCGCCATTCACCCCTTTTTCGCGGATGATTGCGGCTTTAATTCCACTCGGAGTTCGCCGGTTTAAATCAATTCCAAGGTCGGCAGCTTTTCCGGTAAATCCTTTAAAATCGTAATCGAGTTCAAATCTTTTGTAGTTGGTAAAACGCTCCAGCGCTTTCTCTTCGCCACTCTGCTTGCGGTCTAACAAATACGAAGTTTTAAACCACAAATCGCGCAACGTATCGATATCGAAATCAACTTCTGTTTCGAAATTTTTCACCCGTACTTTCCGGTACGAAACCGGCGAACCGATGGAAACAAAATTGACTCCGTTTTCATTTAACTGCTTTTTAACCTCTTCCGAATTTACGGTTTGAATTACAATTCCGGGATTTTCGCTAAACAGCACTTTTGCCAAATCGGCTTCTCCAATTTCGGAAAGGTCAACACTCATTCCTCCTTTGTTATTGCTGAAACACATCTCTAACAGGGTAGTAATTAAACCACCCGAACCGATATCGTGTCCGGCAACAATCAGGTTTTGTTCAATTAATTTCTGAACGGTATTGAAGGCCGTTTTAAATTTTTCGGCACTGGTAACGGTTGGTGCAGTTTTACCGAGTTTATTAATCGACTGGGCAAAAGCACTTCCTCCCAAAGCACGTGCTGAAAAAGAGAAATCGATAAAAATAATCTCACTTTTTTCGTCGTTTACCAAAACCGG
>JALUZN010000025.1 GCA_027011835.1 Draconibacterium sp.
AATTTTTATTGGTTCTAAAGCGTAAAAAAGGGGCTATTCAGTTTTTGAATAGCCCCTTTTTTCAAGAGATTGCTTTTACAACGAGTTGTTCTTAACAAAATCAATAATCTCTTTTTGGTATCCAAAAGCCATTCCCACAACAGTGTCGGCAGCTCCATAATAAACGGCTATTTTTTCTCCGTCGGCCAAAGCCGCACAAGGGAAAACAACATTCGGCACATCGCCGGTAAGTTCGTATTGCTCTGCCGGAGCAAGCAGATAAGGTTTTGTACGGTAAAGTACTTTATCGGGCTTTTCGAGGTCGAGCAGGGCTGCACCCATCGAATAACGAAATCCGTTACACGTATTAATTACACCGTGGTAAAACATTAACCACCCCTCGTCGGTTCGAATGGGAACCGAACCTGCACCAATCTTTGTGCACTGCCACGCACTCTGCTCAAAAGGCGAAACTTTCATTACACAACGGTGTTCTCCCCAATAAATCATATCGGGACTGTAACTGATATAAATATCGCCAAACGGAGTGTGTCCGTTATCACTTGGCCGGCTTAACATAGCATATTTGCCATCTATTTTTTCGGGGAAAAGAACGCCATTTCGGTTAAAAGGCAAAAATGCATTTTCGCACTGGTGAAATGTTTTAAAATCGAATGTGTAAGCAATACCAATTGTTGGCCCGTGGTAACCGTTGCACCACGTTACCCAATACCGGTCTTCGATAAAAGTTACTCGCGGATCGTATTTATAATCCGACTCAATCATATCGGTATTTCCGGGAACCATTTCTATGGGTTCGTGGTTAATATCCCAGTTAATACCGTCTTTACTGAATCCGGCAAAAATATTCATTTGCACCGCTTTATTATCGGCACGAAAAACTCCTGCAAACCCATCTTCAAACGGAACAACAGCACTGTTAAATATACTGTTTGAACTTGGAATATGGTAACGCCCGATTACCGGATTCTGTGAATATCGCCACATAACTTCTTCCGAACCTTCAGGCCGGTTTTCCCAAGGAATATTTATATTTTTCATGTGTTTAAAATTTAGAATCAAGATACAAGAGCCAAGACACAAGACAAGAAAATTAGTGCTTTAACTTAATCATGCTCCTGTGTGTGAAATCTTTTATCATGAATGTTTCATCGTATTAAAAATTAAATTCGTTCTATTACAATCTCGAAAAGCAATTTTGATTGAGTATCTATTTAAATTACTCGTTATTGTTTCATTCTATTTTATCCAATTCTTCCTGTTCTTTATTATCGGGGCGGGCAAACGGTAAAAATTTAGCGGCAATAAACACCGGAACTGCTGCCAACAAAACCCACATAAAAAATGTTTTATACCCCAATAAATCACTAAAGTATCCACTCATCATCGAAGGAATCATAAATCCGAGGTTCATAATTCCGGTAGCAAATGCATAATGAGCCATCTTGTATTTTCCCGGTGCAACCTGCTGCATCATAAAAAGCATTAACCCCACGAAACCAAAACCGTACCCCAAGTATTCGAAAACCACTGCGGCAGCTACATAATAAAGTTCCTGCGGCTGATTTATGGCAAGTACAGCATAAACAATAAACGGAATATTAAAACTGGCAACCAAATAAATAAGTGCTTTTTTTAGTCCTCGCTTTGCAATAAAATAGCCGGCAAGAACAGAACCAAGCACAAACGCAATTGTTCCGAAGGTTCCGTAAACCAATCCCACTTGTTCGGTTGTTAATCCCAGCCCACCGTCCGAAACATCGGCAATAAAAAACAGGGGTGCTATTTTTATGGCAAATCCTTCTGCAAACCGGTAAAGAATAATAAACCCGATGTACAAATAGATGTATTTTTTTTGGAAAAAAGTTTTCAAAACATCCCAAAGTGTTGTAAACCCGTCTTTTAAGGAGGCAACCTCAACACTTGTTTTTCCCTTTGGCAGCATGCGAATATGGTACAAAGCCAGCACAACCATAATAGCACTTATTGCTACCATAACAGAAACCCATGCATTTACCACACCAAGTTTTCCCTCCAGAACTCCGGCCAAATAAACCAATCCTCCGGCGGCAAACAGTTTGGCAATATTGTACGAAGCACCCTGCCAACCAATGTATTCGGCTTGCAATTTTGGAGAAAGAACATCGAGGTAAACACCGTCGGTAGCAATGTCGTTGGTAGCGCCACTAAAAGCAACAATGGCTAAAAGTGCAATCGAGTAAGTAAAGAAATTATTTAGCGGCAACGAAAAAGCAACAAGGGCAAAAGTAATACCGGTTATAAATTGCGATGCAACAACAAAATATTTTTTCGATTTAAACATCTCCAAAACCGGGCTCCAAAAAGGTTTTAATGTCCAGGGTAGCATAATTAACGATGTCCAGAAAGCAATCTGAGTATCGGAAACGCCCATGTTTTTATACATTAAAACCGATGCCTGCGCAATGGCCACAAATGGTAAACCCATAGCAAAATATGCAGTAGGAACCCAAAGAAAAGGTTTGGTCTGTTTTGTTTTTTCTGTCGACATAAAACTCGAATAAAAAATTAATTCCGAAAATACATTATCTAAGTATAAAACTTCTTAAAGTTTGTACTTTTTTAAACTATTTTATGAAGTTAACAGGCGAGAGTCATACTTTTGTTCGAATCAAATAAAAGAAACATTCGTGATAAAAGATTTCACACACAGAAGCAAGGTTTAGTTAAAGCACTATTCCTGGTTCTAAATATAAGTCTTAAACAGATAAATTTGTTGAAATTAAATTTAAAAAAATGAGTTGGAAAATTAGTTATAAACCGGTTTTGTTCGTTACGCTGATGGTTTTTTTGTTTGGAGGGTGTCATTATCAGTCGCATAAAAAAACAATAAGAAGTTCGAAACCTGCTACTGAAAAGAGACACAACGTTGTGGCTTACGTTGCCGGATATCGGAATTTCGATTTTGCCACCATCGATGTTGCCGGAATAACGCATATTAACTACGCTTTTGCAAATATTGTTAACGGCGAAGTAGTTTTCGATACAACAAAAATCGACGGGAAAAATCTGACTCCGAAAGATATTGATGCTCTCAACAGTTTAAAAGCTAAAAATTCCGACCTGAACGTTTTAGTTTCGGTGGGAGGTTGGAGTTGGTCGAAAGGGTTTTCCGATGCAGCACTCACCGAGAAATCGCGATTACGATTTGCAAAAAGCTGCGCCAATTTTGTTCAGAAATATAAAATTGACGGCATCGACCTCGACTGGGAATATCCAAATCAGCCGGGAGCAGGAAACACCTTCCGCCCCGAAGATGTACACAATTTCACATTATTATTGAAAGCCGTTCGTGAAGAGTTAGATTTACTGACACAGAAGGAAAACAAAAACTGACACTATTTACTGACCATTGCAACCGGTGCCGACAAAACTTATGTAAAGAATACCGAACTTGGGGAGATTTATAAGTACATCGATTTTTTAAATATTATGACCTATGATTTTTATAACGGGTTGCATAAAACAACCGGACATCATAGTAATTTTAAGTCTTCGGCACACCCCGAACTGGATATGAACAGCGTTGTAGATGCAGTACAAAACCATATAAATGCAGGATTTCCGGCAAACAGAATAAATCTGGGTATCCCATTTTATGGCCGAATATGGAAGGGAGTTAAAAACAACGGCAAACAAATTCTTTTTCAAAAAGCCGAAACGGTAGGAATGGGAATTGATTATGTAAATTTTTACAAGAATATTAATGCAAACGGTTTTGTTCGCTTTTGGAACGAAAATGCAAAAGCACCCTATTTATGGAATGCCGAAACAAAAACTTTTATTTCGTATGAAGATGAAGAATCTATTGCCTATAAAATGAATTTCATAAAAAGTAAAGGGCTGGCCGGGGTTATGTTTTGGGAATACAGCGCCGACCACAACAAAACACTTTTAAATGCCGTAATAAAAAATCTAAAATAGCTTTTAAAAAAAGAGTCAAACAATACAATTGAGCAGCTGAAATAACCTATTTTTTATAAAACGGCAAAACCACATAAGTATAAAGAATACAACCTACACAAACTGCAAGTGCAAATTCGAGGGTTGCAAAAAACACAAATATCCCGGCAGTAATTAGTGCAGCCGTATTCATATCAAAAAAATAGAATAGCACTGTTGCCAACACAAATGCAAACCCCAACCGGGCAGCAAATATTTTTGGCGCTTTATCTATCTTTTTCTCTCGTAATTGCAAACAGTTTACAACTCTATGACTAAGATAACTAACGGGACTAAATGAAATGGATGTAAAAGCTCTGATAAAAAAGTCGATTAACAGGATAACAAAAAGCAAAGGCAGATTAAACGCAAACCCGGATACAATTAATAAAATTCCGAGGAAAGCATTTGAGTGGGTAATTTGTTCGTTAATCCGCTCTTTTGAAATTGGGCATGTCAGTTGTTTCATAGTCGAAAATGTTTAAATATTTATAAACACAGACGCACAAAAAGAAAAAACCTGACAATTTTCCTAAAAAATATCACATGGAACTTTATCGAACTACGACGTCATTCACGAGGCAACCCCATCGAGAAAAACTTTAAGCAGTTCTCCCTCTTCGTTGAAAATAACAATGCGTTCCCGGCTTATATTCGTACCACAGAGTGCGCCACAATAGTCTTTCCATAAAATATACATATGCACAACATATACCGACTCAAAACGTTCCGGAGTAACAGATTCTCCCTTATTATTTTTCGGCGGAGAGTAATAAATTTTCTGAAACGAGACTTCTGCTTTATAGTTAAACTCGGCTGTTATTAAAAAATTTGCTGGCTTGTCTTTATTCAAAGAATCGATTACATGCGTATAGAAATTAACTGCATCGATTGTAATACAATATGGAACTCGAATTCCATCAAAATCGTCGTAATACCAATAATTCGAATCGGGAATCGCTATTGTTTGTGTCGAAATTGCATTAATAATATCTTCTCGTGGAGGATAATAATTTTCGGCTTTCGTTAACAATGCCTCCTCAACGCTATTCCCAAAATCGCGCACAATCAGCTTTTTATACTCTCTTTCTTCCTCATTCCCTCCCGGTTCCTGCATACACGACGATGCAATAAAAGCGACGGCTGCAACCCAAAAAATAATCTTTGTTCCGAATCTCATACTTCTTTTTTTAATCTAATCTAACTTTACACATTTTAGATGCGGTAAAGCTGTTAATGGTTGCGCAAAAATAAAATATTTCTAAAAATTAATAACTAATTTTATTCTTTCCTGCCTTTAAAAGGTGTTGCTTTCCGTTCCACAAAAATAGTGCATTCATTTTTTCAGGAATAAAGATTTCTCCCTGCACCGCTTCATTATCGAATTTCAAATTTAGTTTAATCTCTCCTTTGGGATGAGTAAAAGCTGCATCAATAAATTTTAATTCACCCGGATTTGGAGCAATCTGTACTTTTGCAAAGCCTGCGTCAACGGGTTGAATACCACAAATTGTTTTAAAGAAATTAATATTTGGCGAGCAACTCCACGGGTGACAATCGGAACGTTGTGTACGAGTTCCGGTGAGAGCAACTTCGGTAAAAGTGGTTAAATTATTCTCCATCATCTCTTTCCAACCTGCCAAATGGTTCTGAAATTCTGCTCCCATTCCCGCCATATTAAATGCTTCGAAAAGGTAGTGATGAAAATAGAGGCCAATTTCAGAAAGATTGTTTTCCTCCCACATTTTCGTTAATATTTGTTTGGCCTTTTTGCCTTTTGCTGCACCTGCAAGAACAGCAAAAATATTGGTATGCTGCGAATAATATTTCATTTCGGGCGTATCGGAATACAGCCCCCGTTTACTATCGAAACAGAGACGGTTAACCGATTCGACTAACTTTTCCGATCGTTTTTTATACATTTCGGCGAGGTGTTCTTTTCCAATAAACCTGTAAATTTTTGCAGCCCGTTTTAATGTGTACGCATAATGCAATGTAAACAACGTCGAATTTCCTTCCAGTCCGCCCGGTGGTACCCCGCTTTTCCAGTCGATACACCAGTCGGCATACGCCCACCAATCAATTGGCCCGGTAAGTCCATTGTTTTGGGTTTTTTTATTGAACCACTCCAGCACCGAATAAATTCCCAAATCGAATTGCGAAGTAAAAGCAGTATCGCCGGCCCACATCATCTGGTCGTAAACAATATCGATCCATGCCAGCGAATAGATTGGAATGGTTAAATTAAATCCATCGGGATAACAGGCATGAGTTAACCCCTCCGGAATTCTCGACCAGTCGGCCTGCATTAACATTTGGCGGGTTAAATCATCGTTCCCCGATAAATATTGTAACACTTCGCCATGAATTTGAGCATCGCCAATATATTGCATTTGCTCGTAGTAGGCATCGCTAATCAGCAAGTCTTGTGCACAGAGCGAGGCAGTCCTCCAGCCCGGCTCCATCAACGAGTTCAGAAAGTTGTTATCGGTTTTAAATCTGGCTTTTAACTTAATCGGGTATTCCGATTTTTGATTGTAATAATCGACAATTGTAAGCGGCTCGTTGCCGGTTTCAATATCAATTTGAATATAACGAAACGAGCGAAACCAATTGGGACGATACAGTCGATTCTCCCCTCCTTCGGGCATAAAAATATCGGAGTATCCAATAAGTTGATTGCCTTTAATTTTACTGCGGTCGTCTTTCCCAATCCGGTCGGAATGAAACAGCGTTTCGGCATACGAAACTTTTACGTGGCTCCCGCTTCCTCCCGTTAAAATCATTTCGGGGAAACCTAACGACATCACTTTATTATCGATTAAAAGGCTTATTTTTTTGTTGGTAGGAACGACAAAGTTTTTCAACGATTGAATGGTTGTCAACCCGTCCCAATTGTAAACAACCGGGAAATCTTCTCTCCGTTCTGTCCTGTTTTTAATAGGGCGTTTGTACAGCAACCAGCCATCAGGATAAAAAATACCTGAAACATTGTTATACCGGTAGGCCGAAATGTCGAGATATTTTGCAGCTGTCCAATTGCTATCGTCAAAACCGGGATTTTGCCACCCCCATAAATAATCTGCTCCTACAATGCTATCGGTAGGATTGGCAACATACAATCCCTGCGTAATATCAATTCGCTGCTGCCAGAGCACCTCTTTTGGAAAATATGCCGGATTATTTTTTGCTTTCCAACCATTGTTTCCGGTGTTTACAACTTGTTCGCCCACACTTTCTCCTTCCATAAAAAAAGCAGTTAAATGCGACAATTGCGAAAAGCCGCGTGCGGGGCCAAAATTTACAACTTCAGCAGCCAGCACATTTTTGCCGGGGTTTAAATATTCAGCCAAATCGATGGTTTGGTAGTACCAATGTTCCAAATCGCTGCGCCCCGGACCTTTGCAAACATATTCGCCATTCACAAATAACCGGTACTGGTTATCGGCCGAAATTTTAACTTTGAAATTTGCCGGCACCTCTTTTAGGTCGAAGGTTTTTCGTAAATAAATAACATTGTATTCGTTCAACGCAATTCCGTTTGCCGAAATCCAGCTTGCACTAAAAGTTACCTCCTGTGCGAATAAGTTTGCAGAAAAAAGGATTAGAAAAACAAGGTTTGTGATTACTCTTTTTTGTCTCTTCATCTTAATCTAATTTTTATTTTCAAAGTCCCGGGAATATCGCTTTGCAGGTATTCGATGCGCCTTTGAGATAACTCGCTCTATACTAACTTTCCCATATAACACTTATTTGTCAGGAATATTTCAGTTATTCCAATTTAATATTTTTATTGTGGCGCATTTAATCTTACTGTTCTTTTGCCGCCTCAAAAAAGGCAAGTATATTTTCCACCGATGTGTCGTCCTGAATATTATGCGCCGGAGCAACAATGTATCCGCTGTTTTTGCCAAATATACTTTTTCTGCGCCGAACTTCGGCCTTAATTTCGGTGGGGGTTTTGTTGGGTAGCAAATCCTGAACGCAAATCCCACCGAAGAAAACCACATCGTTTCCAAATTTTTCGGTTAGCACTTCCGGCTCCATTCCGGTTGCCATAGGTTGTAGCGGGTTTAAAATATCCAATCCAATTTCTATAAATTCGGGAACAAACGGCCCAAAAGCACCGCACGAATGCCACGCCAGTTTCACCTCGGGGTTTACCTTTTTATATTCGGCAAACATCTCTTTTATTCGCGGTTTAAAATAAGTGCGAAAAGTATCCATATCCATAATCTGGCTCAGCTGAGTTCCAAAATCATCGCCACACCACAAAACGTCGGCCCCCATTTCAATCATCTTTTTACCATAATAAGTATGAATCTCCTGAATTTTATCGAGCAACGGATTTACATATTCCGTTCCCATCATCAAATCCATCAGAAATTTTTCCATGCCCACCAGATACCATGCAGTTTCGAAAAGCGTGGTTTCGAGATCGGCAATAATTCCGTGTGTTTTTCCATATTTGGCTATGGTTTTTTCTGCCTCATCCCAGCGGCCTTCTGCAAATGGGTCGGGGAACGTGTAATTCTCAATGTCGGCGGCGGTTTCGGCATGAGCCAGCGGATAAGTATGAAATTCGTTATACAAGCCGGTACTTTTAAAAATCATTCCCCACTCATTTTCAATCAGCCCGCTCTCTAACGTTCTGGTAGGCCAGTTTGTGGGAGCACAGTAAGTAATTCCCACGGCATCGTTACCCAGTTTTGTCAACAAATCCATGTGCGATGCCCGTGTTGAAAGCATCGAATCTAAAGGTTCTTCGTAAGGAACATTTAAATATTTTGCCATTTTCTCGGCAACTTGAGGAGTAAAATTTGCAAAAATTGGAGAACGGTCGGGGATTTCCCGGTTAATGGTTTTTAAAAACCTTTCTCGTGAATTCATATCGTTATATTAAAAATAAGTTGGCATTCCGATTTCAATCAAGATTCTTTTGAAATCCGAATTTAATGAATATTGACAGTATTTTAATAAGAAACTTTTTAAAGATTAAACAGACTTCTGACATTATTGGAAAAAGTCTATTTTCTTTTACTTTTGCTATAAAATCATATATTAGCAAATTAATAAAAACAATTCAAATGAATAAATTCAAAATTATATCGCCGGTTGATGGTAGCGTTTATAAGGAGTGCCCGTTGCATGGCGCTAATGATATTGAACGAGTTTTAACCAAAGCCGCGAAAGCTCAGAAACTTTGGAGAAATCTTTCTGTTGCCGACAGAAAGGGTTATATCGAGAAATTTGTCAAAGCATTTGAAAGTAAAAAAGAGATAATAAGTGAAGAACTTAGTTGGCAAATGGGAAGACCGATTCGTTTTTCTCCTCTTGAAGTTGATGGTACTATAGGCAGAGTAAATGGAGTGTTGAATCTTGCAGAGAGTTCTCTTTCTGATGTTTTTGTAGAAGAAATTTCAGGGTTTGACAGATTTATAAGAAAAGAGCCATTGGGAATTGTATTCGTGGTTCCGGCATGGAATTATCCTTATCTTATTGCAATAAATACTATTGTTCCGGCATTGCTTGCCGGTAATGCCGTTGTATTAAAACATTCAGCACAAACACCTTTAGTTGCCGAGCGTTTTGCAGAAGCTTTTAATGATGCGGGCTTACCCGAAGGTGTATTCCAATATCTTCATCTTAACCACGACGACACAGCAAACGTAATTCGCGATTCGCGAATAAATTTTGTCTCTTTTACCGGTTCGGTAAGTGGTGGACATCATATCCAGAAAGTTGCAGCCGAAAGTTTTGTTGGTGTTGGATTAGAACTTGGAGGTAAAGACCCGGCTTATGTTTGCGATGATGCTAACTTAGATTTTTATGTTGAAAACCTTGTTGATGGTGCTTTTTTTAATTCAGGTCAGTCATGTTGTGGAATTGAACGTATTTACGTGAAAGATAATATTTTTGATCGCTTTGTGGAAGCATATGTTGAACTAACAAAAAAATACAAGCTTGGAAATCCACTTAATAAAGATACGAATTTAGGTCCGGTTGCAAAAAGAGGAGGTGCCGAGTATGTTAAATCTCAAATCGATTCAGCAATTAAAGCAGGAGCCAAAGCTTTAATTGATCCTTCATTGTTTCCCGAAACCGAAATGGGTTATAATTATTTGGCTCCACAAGTTCTCATAAATGTAGATCACAGTATGGATGTTATGACCGAAGAAAGTTTTGGCCCGGTTGTAGGTATAATGAAAGTGAAAAGTGACGAGGAAGCTTTAGCTTTAATGAATGACAGTGCATACGGATTAACTGCATCTATCTGGACCGAAGATCATGAAAAGGCACTCGCTATTGGCAGCAAAGTTGAAACAGGTACATGGTTTATGAATAGATGTGATTATCTTGATCCGTATTTAGCATGGACAGGAGTTAAAAATACCGGTCGCGGTTGTACTTTGTCGGCCATTGGATACGAACAGTTAACAAGGCCAAAATCGTACCATTTACGCACAAAAATTTGAAGATTATAAAACTTATTAATAATAAATAATGGCTGATAAAAGACACTCTTATTCATACCCAACACGAATTGAATATGGCCCCGGCGCCATGAAAGATTTAACTGCGATTGTTAAAGAGAGCAGATTAAAAAAGGGGCTTATTGTTACCGATAACGGAATTGTAAAAGTTGGTCTTGCCGACCAGTTACAAGAATACTTTAACGAAACAGGTATTGAAACTGTAATTTTTAGTGATGTAAAATCGAATCCCACCGAAGAAAATGTGATGGATGGCACACAAGTTTATAAAGACGAAAAGTGCGATTTTATTGTAGGACTTGGTGGTGGCTCACCACTCGACACCGGGAAAACCATTAAAGTAATGGCAACGCACGACGGACCGCTTGCAAAGTATGACGACATGAAAGGTGGCGATAAATATATAAAAAATAATATGCCGCCGTTTTATGCCATAGCCACAACGGCAGGTACCGGTAGCGAAGTGGGACGAAGCAGCGTTATCACAATTAACAAAACAAAAACCATCATATTCTCGCCTTTTATGATGCCCGACATTGCAGTGCTTGACCCGACAATAACTCTCTCGTTGCCACCAAAACTAACTGCTGCCACAGGTATCGATGCTTTTGTGCATAACCTGGAAGCATATATTATGGAGGTATTTCACCCCATGGCCGACGGAATGGCAAAAGAGGCAATGGAGATGTGTGTAAAATCGCTCAACACTGCCGTAACAAAAGGCGACGATGTGGTTGCACGTGGAAATATGCTGATGGCTTCGGCAATGGGAGCAACCGCTTTTCAAAAAGGGCTTGGATTAAATCATGCAATTGCACACGCTTTAGGTGCACTGTTCGATATTCACCACGGATTAGCCAATGCAATTGTTTTAACCGAAGTGATGCGTTATAACATGACCCGCGAAACAACAAAAGAGCGATATGCTTCTCTCGGTTCAATTTTCAATGTCGAAAACGATGCCATTCATGTAATTGAAGCCATTGAAAAATGGGTGGAAGAGTTGGGAATGAATGTGAAGCTGTCAAGTTTGGGAATTACGGAAGCCGACCTTGAAGCAATTGAGAAATATGCCATTGGCGACCCATGTTATCCGCTAAATCCGAAAGTTGCAGAAAAAGGCGATGTAGTTAAAATCCTTAAAAACATTTTATAATATGATTAAGGTAATAACTTTCGACCTTTGGGATACCGTTTTTATTGACGACTCGGATGAGCCAAAACGAAAAGCTGCCGGCCGACTATCGAAAAGTGAAGAACGAAGAGAGCTGGTTTGGAAACTTGCCAATAAATACAAAACTGTTTCGAAAGAGCTTGTTAACAGTGTTTACAACACTTCCGATGCTGCTTTCAGAAAAGCGTGGCACGAGCAATTTGTAACCTGGAGTGTTAAAGGCCGTCTCGAAATTACATTTAAAGGGCTGGGAATTGAACTTCCTGAAAATGAGATGGACGAGATAGTAAAACTGCACGAAGAGATGGAGTTAGAATTTATGCCCGATTTTATTCCGGACGTAGGCGATGCAATAAAAGAGCTTAGTAAAGATTATAAACTCGGCGTTATTTCCGATGCAATTTTTAGTCCCGGCAGAGTATTAAGACAAATTCTGGAAAGTGAAAACCTGCTTCAATATTTCGACTTTTTTGTGTTCTCGGATGAGATTGGGAACTCAAAACCGCAACCAATAGTTTTTAAAGCAACCTGTGACCATTTCGGAATTAATCGCAATGAACTTGTACATATTGGCGACCGCGAACACAACGATATTGCCGGTCCTAAAAAATTTGGTTCTCATTCAATATTGTGTACAGCATCGCTCGACAGGGGCAGTGAAAACAGCGAAGCAGATGCAAAATTCGCAAATTACAGCGAGTTGCCCGGAATTCTTAAAACATTAAAATTTTAATTATTACAATGGATAAATTCAGATTTTTAATAATTGACGGCTATTCAAAAGCCAGTCGCGACCAGTTTGACAGTTTCGGCGTATCGTTAGCCGGAAAACTTTATGCAAAGCTTTTGTTAAGGCACATGCCCGATGCTGAGTTTGATATTCTCTACACAAGCGATAACGGAGTTTATCCTCCGGGGCAGGAAGAGCTGAAAGAGAAGTACGATGCGATTATTTGGCCGGGATGTAACCTTACGGTTTATCACGACGATGATGAGCGTGTTCAGAAAATGACAAAACTAACAAAAGATGGTTTTAGCACAGGCGTTCCTCAGTTTGGAAGTTGCTGGGCTGCACAGCTTGCAGTTTATGTTGCAGGGGGCGAAATTGCTCCAAATCCGAAAGGGCGCGAAATGGGTGTTGCCCGAAAAATAACACTTAACGAAGTGGGGAAAAAACATCTGATGTACGAAGGAAAACCTGCAGTTTTTGATGGGTTTATCAGTCACGACGATATGATTACAAAAATGCCGGAAGGAGGTATCGTTTTATCGTCAAACGAATTCACTCCGGTTCAGTCTGTTGAAGTAAAACACGAAAAAGGTGTTTTTTGGGCCACGCAATATCACCCCGAATATAACCTGCACGAAATTGCACGCTTAATTCTTGCCCGCGAAGAGCGACTGATGAGAGAAAATTACTTCAACTCAAAAGAAGATATGTTGAAATACTCAGCCGACCTCGATGAGATTTATAACGATAACACAAGAAAAGACCTTCGCTGGAAATATGCCATTGACGAAGACCTCCTTTCGGCAGACATTCGCGAAGTGGAATTTGCAAACTGGATTAAATATCAGGTAATTCCATCGAAAAAATAAAAACTATAAAACTAAACTTCAAAGGTTACGCACCTCACTAACCTTTTAACAATCAACTTATGGCAGCATTAATAGAAAAAGGGCCTTATCGTAAATGGCAATATCGTATTTTTTCAGCTACATGGCTGGCCTATGTCGGGTACTATTTTACACGTAAAGCATTTTTTGTTGTAAAAAGCGACATGGCCACAGCAATGGGATTAGATTCAATTAATCTTGCACATCTTGGCACTGCGTATCTTGTTTCATATATGGTTGGACAATACTCATCAGCCTATTTTGGCAGGCGTTTAGGACCAAAACTTTTGCTGCTTTTGGGAATGGCCATTTCTTTAGTGTGCAACCTTGTTTTTGGAGCATCGAACAGTTACTGGACTGTAATGCTTTTTTTAAGTCTGAATGGATTGGCACAGGGTACCGGATGGCCGGGTAGTATTGGCAGTCTGGCATACTGGTTTAAACGGAAACAGCGTGGCAGTATTCTTGGAATATGGTCAACCTGCTATCAGGTTGGTTCGTTGGTGGCTACAGCATTTGCTGCTTATATGCTTGGTCATTACGGTTGGAGATGGTCATTCTTTGGTGCTTCAATTATTTTGCTTGTTATCTGGACTGCAGTACTAATATTACATCCCAACAGACCTGAAGATGTTGGATTGCCTCCACTTCAAGATGATGATGATGATGAACAAATAGAAAAAGCAGAAACTAAAACAAAAGCAAAAAAAGGCAGAGAGAGCCTGGGCTGGTCTAAAGAAGTTGTTTACACAGTAGTTTTAATGGGAATTGTATATTTTGGTATAAAATTCCTTCGTTATGCACTCTGGAGCTGGGCACCTTATTTATTGCAAAACAACTTCGGGCAGGCAGGCGACGATGCCGGATATCTTTCAACAATATTCGATATTGCCGGTTTTATCGGTGTTATTTTTGCAGGATTTGTCTCCGACAAACTTTTTAAAGGAAAGCGTGCATTTTTATCGTTTCTGATGTTGTTTTTAATGGCCATGTCGTTTGTATTTATGTACTCGATGGGCTCTGTCAGTCTATTTTATTTTACAACCTCAATGGGCTTGGCCGGTTTTATGTTATATGGCCCCGACTCTTTGATTTCGGGTGTGGGAGCCATTGATGTGGGCACAAAAAAAGGAGCACTTGTAGCAGCAGGAATAATTAATGGTACCGGTTCAATTGGCCCAATTTTCCAGGAAGAACTTATTGGCTGGCTCTACGAAAAATACAACCACAGTTTAACACCCATTTTTATTTTATTAATGGTTGTTTCGCTTTTAACTGTATTTGTTGTATTTCTTCTTTGGATGAAATCGCGAAAAGGAAAAGTAAATCTATAATTGATAGAATTTGGGAACTTTTGTAATCTTCAAATACCTTTCAGCGCTTTAATACTATCTAAATATTTTTTATTC
>JALUZN010000026.1 GCA_027011835.1 Draconibacterium sp.
GAGAAAGGTGTCGATTCGCGCCCACACATTACCATTGTAATGAATTTTACGCGCCCCACCGAAACAAAACCTGCGCTGCTTACTTTTAATGAGGTGGAAACATTTTTGCACGAGTTTGGCCACGCGCTGCACGGAATGTTAGCAAACTCAACCTATGCAAGTGTATCGGGAACAAACGTATTTCGCGATTTTGTTGAACTGCCATCGCAAATTATGGAGAACTGGGCGGTTGAAAAAGATTTCCTCGACCGTTTCGCTGTTCATTATAAAACCGGCGAAAAAATTCCTGCTGAACTGGTACAAAAAATTATCGATTCGAAAAATTTCTTAGCCGGATATTTGTCGGTAAGGCAGTTAAGTTTCGGATACCTCGATATGGCCTGGCACACACTCGAAGAATCTTTCAATGGCGATGTAAAAGTGTTTGAAGAGGACGCCTGGAGAAAGACAAAACTCTTTCCGGCGATAAATAAAACTTGTATGAGTACACAATTCGGGCATCTGTTTGCAGGAGGTTATGCTGCCGGATATTACGGTTATAAGTGGGCCGAAGTTTTAGATGCCGATGCTTTTAGTGTATTTGCCGAAAAAGGAATTTTTAATAAAGAGGTTGCCGCTTCGTTCCGGGAGAATATTCTGGAAAAAGGAGGCACTGAACACCCTATGGTTTTATACAAACGTTTCAGGGGTAAAGAACCTTCGGTTGATGCACTTTTAAAACGAAGCGGACTAAAACAGCAGTAGACTTTGGATTCTTTTTAACCTTTTCTAAACACTCTCTAAATTCGAAAAGGGGATTATTTTATCGCCTTTGTATTTTAATAAAAGGTTTGCCACGGCGAGTGTGTCTTTTTCGCAATATTTTACAATTCGGTCGATGTCGTGTTCTTTCCAGTATATTTCACTTACCTGGCTGCCGTCGATATCGTCTTTCGGGGTGGGAATATTAAACAATTCGCACAACAACGAAAGTGATGTGTAATGTTTATAATCGCCAAATTTCCATAGTTGTAGCGTGTCGATTAACATCTCTTTTACCTCCCAGGGTTTGGCTCCGGCAATGTCGAAAACATGAGGGAGTTTCAGGTTGTTAACCAATGCCCGGCGCGCAATATACGGGAAGTCGAACTCTTGAGCATTATGGCCGCAAAGTTTTCGTTTCCCATTTCGGGCAAACTGTTCCCACGCATTAAAAAAGTCACCTATTAATTTCTTTTCGTCGTCGTCGTAAAACGACTTCACCCTAAAAAAATACTCTCCTTTTTTTTGTGTAACATAACCGGCCGATATGCAAACAATACGACCAAATTCGGCATAAATTCCGGCGCGGTTATAAAGTTCGTCGGCCGACTCGTTGCCGTCCATTTTAAACTTCATTTTATGTTCCCACAACTTTTGCCAGTTCTCATTTAGTTTCTCATATTCGGGTGCTAACGGAACCGTTTCAATATCTAAAAACAGAATCTCATCGATATTAATATTGGTTAGCATAGGTTGTTATTTTAATGTTTGATTAATGTGGTTTGTTAAAATATTAATGGCAATCTGGTTTTGTCCGCCTTGCGGAATAATAATATCGGCAAACCGTTTTGTTGGTTCAATAAACTGAATGTGGCTGGGACGTACCGTCTCCTCGTATCTTTTTAAAACCTGTTCAACATTTCGCCCACGCTCGTGAATATCGCGCTGAATTACTCGCGATAAACGTAAATCCGAATCGCAATCAACAAAAACTTTTATGTCCATTAAATCGCGCAAAGCTTTGTTCGTTAAGCATAAAATTCCCTCAATAATCAGTACCTCTTTCGGTTCAACATGTTTAACCTCTTTTGCTCTTGTGCAGGTAATAAACGAGTATATCGGTTCTTCAATCGACTCTCCGCGTTTCAGTTTATTTACGTGGTCAATCATCAGCTCAAATTCAATCGAGTCGGGATGGTCGAAATTTTTCTTACGTCGCTCTTCCAAGCTTAAATTACCACTATCGAAATAGTATGAGTCGTGAGTAAGAACGGCAACCTCGCCACGCGGAAACTGCTCCTGAATTTTTCGAACCACTGTTGTTTTTCCTGAACCGGTACCACCGGCAATACCAATTATCAGCATTTTCGGTCTAATTAATTGTTATATTTCCTATTCCAATAAATTTTAATGAAATATACCACTAAGAAAACACTAATTTTGTAACCATAAAAATTTATGCTATGATAAATCATGTTGTTCTTTTTAAACTAAAGACATTTCCGCAAAAAGAGAAAGAGGAGAAACTCGCCGGTTTTAAATTGGCTTTGGAAAGTTTAGTTAATAAAATTCCGGAAATAAAATTTATGGAGGTGGGGTTAAATTACCAAACCGACTCGAAGAGTTTCGACATTGTTTTACTGTCGCATTTTAATTCGGTTGCCGATTTGGATACATATAGCAAACATCCCGAGCATCTGAAGGTAGTTTCACTTTTTTCCGAAGTAATTGAGTCGCGTGCTGCAGTTGATTACGAATTTTAATTTTACTAAAATACATCAATAAGATATTATGAGCGATTTGTATCCAATAAAATTTAAACCCATTTACCTCGACAAAATTTGGGGCGGAAACCGCATTAAAACAGTATTGAACAAAGATTTTGGAGAGTTGCCAAATTGTGGGGAAAGCTGGGAAATATCGGGAGTCGAAGGAAATGTTTCGATTGTTGACAATGGTTTTCTTGCAGGAAATAGTTTGCAGGAACTTGTGGAAATTTATATGGGCGACCTTGTTGGCGACGAAATTTACAAGAAATTCGGCGACGAATTTCCACTGCTAATAAAATTTATCGATGCGCAGCAAGACCTCTCTATTCAGGTTCATCCCAACGATGAGTTATCGAAAAAACGCCATAATGCTTACGGAAAAACCGAAATGTGGTACATTATTGATGCCGATGAAAATGCACTAATTAACTCGGGGTTTAACGGCGAAGTGACTAAAGAAGAGTATTTAAAACATGCTGAAAACGGAACGCTTACCGAGTTACTTCATTACGACAAGGTAAAACCGGGCGATGTGTTTTTTATTCCGGCAGGTCGTGTTCATGCAATAGGAAAAGGAATTTTAGTCGCTGAAATTCAGCAAACATCAGATGTTACTTACCGTATTTTCGACTACAACCGAAAAGACGACAAAGGCAACTTGCGCGAGCTGCACACCGAACTTGCCATCGATGCTATCGACTTTTCGTACCTCGACGAGTATAAAACGAAATACAGTGTAGAGCGAAACAAATCGTCTGAAATTGTTAGTTGCAACTACTTTACAACCAATATTCTTGAATTCGATACCCGCATCGAAAAAGATTATTTTCAGCTCGATTCATTTGTTATTTACATCTGTTTAGAAGGCGATTTCGAAATTGAATATGACGAAAAAACAGTAACGATTTCGAAAGGCGAAACCGTACTAATCCCGGCAAGTTTAGATGCTTATCAGCTAAAACCTCTTTCCGGAAAAGTAAAAACGCTCGAAGTTTATATTAAAGTTGTTTAAAGTTAAAGTGGATTTTCGAGAGGAATATATTGGTTTTAGTGGCAAAGCTCGGTTTTATTTATGTAGCCATAGCTACATAAATAAAAGTAGCTGAAGACCAATGAAATCAAGATGTTTCTCGCAGATTTTCAATTTGACTTTAAACAATTTTATTAAATAATGCCGGCTATTGTTACCGAAATTTATTAATTTAATCACCTCATTAATTCTAAAAGTTTCTGAATGGAAATTAAAGATGCCCGTTTTGTTGTAAGCAATACAAACGTAGAAAAATGCCCGAAACCCGACCGTCCGGAATATGCTTTTATTGGTCGCTCAAACGTTGGTAAGTCGTCGTTAATAAATATGCTAACCAATAAAAAGTCGTTGGCAAAAACATCGGGGAGACCGGGGAAAACACAATTAATTAACCATTTTCTTATAAACAACGAATGGTATTTGGTCGATTTGCCCGGATATGGATATGCTAAAGTTCCGAAAAAAGAACGAATAAAATGGGAGCAATTTCTAAAACGGTATATTCTGAAACGAGAAAATCTGTATTGCCTGTTTGTGTTAGTCGACTCGCGCCACCCGGCACAACAGGTCGATTTAAAGTTTATGGAGTGGCTGGGAATTAGCGAGGTGCCTTTTTCAATTGTTTTTACAAAAACCGATAAGTTAAAACCCGAGGAGCTCGAGCAAAATTTAAAAGCTTACGAAGAGAAACTTTTTGAAACATGGGAAACCATGCCGGGTTATTTCGTTTCGTCGTCGGAAACAGGGGTTGGCAAAGACGAAATACTCGAATTTATTGAAAATATCAATCATCCCGAAAAACAATCGGAATAGAAAAATAGTGTTGAATTATTAAATGTAAAGATTAACTTTGCAGAAATCCGAATTAAACTAACAATTATTGAAATGGGGTCGAAAAATCACACTTTAAAGGTTTTTACGGGACGGACAACCCGGTTATTAACAGAGAAAATATGCGATAGTC
>JALUZN010000027.1 GCA_027011835.1 Draconibacterium sp.
CAGCTCAAGTGCCTTAACAGTGGGGCGATTTGTTGAGATTCTAACCCCACTCATAATATCTAAATGTCCTTCAAGTCCACAAGCCCCAACACTCGTTTTTGATGTCATACAAGTAGAAATAGATAGCGATTTATCTTCGTATCCCCCCCTCACTTCGCCGTATGCACTCTGTTTTACTCCAACAAAACCACATCCTGTAATGTTTACACCTCCAACAGCACTTGCATAACCATATCCTCCCAACTCAAATTTTCCAATATTATAGTCGAGAAAAACAAAAGCACCAACACCGGCTTTTACAGCAATATCGATACCTACTAACGAGAATGACTTGTCAACAAATCTTCGTTGTCCAATTGCATAAAAACCGTGTAACGAGGAGAAATCAGGTCTGTCGGTTTCGAATTTGGCAAGTATTGGTGCTGCCATTTCGTTTAAATCGCTATTGTAAACCCCCAGTAAAAAGCCGCCATCGTAGGTGTCGGACGAGAATCGGACCTGACCGGTAAATCCCAAATAAAACCCATGTGGGTCGAATTGCATATTCATCATTCCCGATTCGATTGATGCGAATCCCAAATTAAGGCCGGTTTTAATTTTGAGTTCACCTTTAAGTGCCTTTTCTGAAAAGATATAAGCCATACTCAAATCGCCAAAAGGAGTATCAATATCACTCACTTCCAATTGGTTGCAGTCGGCTTTTATTCCTCCGGGAACCGAGAACGACACAACATTTTCATCTTCCAGTCCTGTTGAACTTGTATTGGCATCGAAAGTGAGCAATCCCCAATTATTATTGGTAACCGATATTTTACCTTTAAAGACGCTCATCTCTTCTTTTCCAAATTTTACCTTTTGCGGCACAACATCGATAAAACACTCGTTGGGT
The DNA here is from genome assembly GCA_027011835.1 of Draconibacterium sp. Lineage (GTDB taxonomy): Bacteria > Bacteroidota > Bacteroidia > Bacteroidales > Prolixibacteraceae > Draconibacterium. Next base: position 890 of record JALUZN010000027.1, read on the forward strand.
GTTTTTGTAAGAAATCCATGAACCGATATTTTGTCGCCGGGTTTGCCGGGCGGAGCTTTTATAAAGAAATCGCCATAGGTTGTAAATTTTTCATCGACAAGTGTTTGCGAACTTTTCTTCTGTTCGAGTTTGTAAACCAAATTGGCGTTACAATCAACAATTCCGTTTATGGGTTCCAGCTTGGCAATTAATTTACCATGGCTTTTTATAAACGTCATTTCGGCACGGGTGGGAACAAATCCGGGAATTCCCAATTCCGGCATTCCGGCGAGGGTAAAAAAGTCTTTCCCTGACATAATCTGGTCGACATAAACATCTAATAATTTATGAAATACAAGATGTTTCCCAAGCGTTAAAACTGTTGAATTGTCACTAAGCATTCCCAGCGAAGTAAATTCGAGCCGTCCGGTTGTTGCCGGCAATTTATCGACCCAGGCAACGGGGCCATTTGTTGTGCCAACCATACTAATACGGTAGTGGCCAACTCCGGCATCGTAATTAAATACTGGTTTTATATTTTTATCCAGAATAAGAGGTGTTATTCCTCCCAAAGTAAGTCCTTCACCCATGTTAATTTTTCCATCGCGCAAAGCAGTGGGACGAATCAGCCAGTTTTTTATTCCAACATTAATTCCCAGACCGGTAGAAATGGTACTGTTTTTCAGAACCAGTGCATCTTTGGTTTTATCGAAAGTCCATCCTTTGTTTGCAATAACTTTCCACTTTTCGAGGTTGAATTCAAGTGGTTTATCCGACCGGGTAATCAAATCCATATTCTCTTTTGTAATTTGAATTTGCCCGGCTTTTATTTTTAAATCGAGGTTGCCCGCGTGGTTGGCTACTGGAATATCGGTATGTAATGTTACACCAATATTTATAGTACCGTTTTGTAAATACGAGCTTCCATAACTGGAAGATGCATTAAACCCGAAAACGCGAAAATCGGTTATTGGTTCGGGATAACTGCCGTTTAACAATCTTCGGATGTTAAACAAGTAGTACCGGTTTTTAAACAGGTTTGCCGCATTAAACGAGTTTTGAAGCGCGCCCGAATTATATTGCGTTTTACTCCTGAAAATATCGATGTATGTTTTTGTTGTGTCGTCGCCAACAAATAAATCGCCATGAAAATCGTAAGCAAATTTAAACGAGGCAAGGTCGATTTGCAATTCACCCCCTAACACGGCACCGTCACCTCTCTTTTTAATTTTCAGAAGTCTGTTTCCGCCCGATTTTGCCATTGGTTCGCTGAGTATTCCTTCAAATCCTCCTTTTATTTTTATGGGTAACGAGTAGAGTTTTGTTGAAATTACATCGCCTTTCGGAACAATCTCGCCGTTTGTACCTCTCTCAATTTTCAGGTTTTTAAAATATACTTTTTCGTCGTTGTTTAGTGTATTGAAATCGGCATTATGCGGCAGGTTATAAAAATATCCGCTAATTGTTGTTCCCAATTGCGGCCGTGTTTTAAGTTCTTCAACAGTAACAGGCAGCCCCCAAATATTCGACAAATTCCACTTGTCGGCTTTTTTAAGCTGAAAATCGAACCCACTGGTAACCATTGACGATTTTACCGTAATCTCTTTTTCGCTGCCGATATAAGAAATTTTCTCCCCGTTTTTAACCGCTTTTACAACTATTTTGGTTGGCGTGTTATAGTGGGGAATTCCGTTTAATTTATAGTTTCCGTTTTTGTCGGAATAGGTTTTTATATACAACGAGTGGCCATCGGTACTTTGTAATTGAGTAAAAACAAGTGCACTATCGATGGGCTGACTGTTGTTCTGCTCGGTAACTGTTCCCGAAATGTGCAACGCATATTCCAGTTTAACCGTTTCGTTTTGCCAGTTTTTACCAACCGGAATACTGAATGAAGTTTGCAGTGGCGAGTAGTTTTCGGCCAACACTTTTACAACAAACTGTTCGCCCGGCGAGGGGAAAACAATTTCGGCAACACCGGCACTGTTTGTTTTTCCAATTGCCAACGTATCGCCAATAAGAACAGTTGCATTACTAATTACTCCGTTCGAAGTTTTGTCGTAAAGTTGCAGTTTTAAGCGATGCAATTTACTGGCAACAGTAAAGGTTTTACGAATATGCGGGTCGAATTCCAACACTTCAACCGTATCGTGATAAAATTTATTCGAGAGCGGTAAAATCTCAATTCGGGTAACGCCGTACGAATGAGCAGCTACCTCGAAATACTCACCGGAACGGTAGATGTCTCCATTAGAATCGTATTCCCAGCGCGGTTCGGTTTTAACGTATGGATTATTGGGAAGCACCTTAATATACGAAGCAACCGGCTCACCTTTTTCGTTAACTACTTCTCCTTTTAATAGTTGTCGCGGTTCGAGCTGGATCTCCTGAAAAATGAGTTCACCATATTTCAAATTAAGCGGAGCTTCATTTTGCGGTGGCCTTACAACCGTTTTATATAACGAGCTGCTCACATGTATACGCCGGAACGGACCTCGTGCTCCTCCATTTTCGTCGACATTCACCCACAGATTTTTAAACCTAAAAAACCCGGATGAGTTGGTCACCTGTTTCTTCTCAAGAAGTCCCGGAGTATCGGCGGTGTATCCGGCATACAATCGTACCTCCTGATTGGCAAGCCCGACATTTTCGAGATTTGTTTTCACCATCAGCCGTCCTTTTATTTCGGGAGGAGCAGCTTTTAAGAATACATCTTTATTCGTTAAAGTCGGAGGCGGATTATAAAAGTGATTATAAAGTAACGGAGCACCGCTCCCCGCCCACCCGGCATCGTCGTCGTGCAGCGCAGTTCCGGCAGCATCGTTACTTATCTTACTACCTATTAAGTTGTCGAAATAAGGTTCGAAATTATAGATTGTATTTTCGTAGGTCGAATCGGCTTTGTCGGAGCGTGTTGTAACGCTCAGGTAGTAAGGACTTTGGTCTTTCCCGTCGGTAACTTCCCAATGTTCAACCAAATGAGGAATTGTAACTTGCCCGTTTTTATCGGTAATGCCAATAAAAACGTCTTTAAATTCGCCATTGGCATTTTTTGTTACACTGCCAAGTTTTTGTCCTTCGGCAAGAAGTATTGAAGGGTGTTCGTTACCCACTTTTTGTATGTCGCGAAGCACTTTTACAATTGCATTTTTTATGGTGTCGCCTCCGGCAATTGCTTTGGGTTTATTGTCGTACCCTTGGTAATCTCCTTTTTCAATAGATCCTTTGTGCCCATCGTATTGCGAAAGAACAGTAAGTTTTACATTGAAATCTTTTATTAGTGCCACTTGCGGTGCAAGAGTAATATTGTCGCCCGGCGAGGCAAATATATCCACATCGGGGCTGCAAAATTTCTGATTTATCACTTCAATTTTTAAGCTTATAAATCCTGAATAATCGGCACTGCCAAATTTAGCCGGCGAACTTTTGGCAACGGCATAAAATGGCCCGGTAAAATAATCTGTCTGAAAATCGAAAGAGTAGTTTCCTTGTGCATCGGTGGTAGTTACATCGAGCACATTGTCTATTGTGTTTTCAACTCTCTCGTAACTTATTTCGTTTCCCTGTAAATCGAAAAAGCGGTAATCTTCTAACTTTATACTTCCTAAACCATTGTTTATAAACGATTTTACGTTCGAGAAACCATCTGGCTGTGCGAATCCAAAACGTGCAACCAATCGAATCATTGTATTTCGTAATGGCTCGCTATTGTTTACCGATAAAACTTTTTCATTTAATGTTCCCGAACCAAACGGAGGCGCAAACGATATGTTCTTTAGTGTATTATCTGTTTTCAGTTTAACAGCTGTTCCACTTAATCCCTTTTTATTGTTGTTGGCATTTCCTGTGTTTACGCTAAACATTCCGTAGTTAAACACCGAAGATGTATTTCCCTGTTTCGGAACAGTTGCTGCGGCATTGTTGGTGCCCAGCGATGCCAGTTTGCAGTGCATTTGCCCGTGAACCGAAGTAAATGGAAGCATTCCAAAGTTGTTACTAAACCCGTCCCAAGCATCGCTTAAATCCGAAACCAGATTTTCGGCGGTGTTTACCGGTTCAATTTTAAAGGGCGATTTATAGGTAAACCAACAGACTTCGCTGGTTCCATAATTTTTAAACTGAATTTCGCCACTAACATCAACAGCCTGAACGGCAAATGCGTATGTTCGCCCCTCTGTAAGCTGTGGCTCAGCAGGCCCCATAATAAGTTGATTGCTGTTTACTTCGGTTTCAAAGAAATAGGGCTGGCCGGCCGAAACAATTGCATCGTACGGACTTCTGTCGCCGGGTTGAACTTCAACCATAATAAAATGATACGAATAGACAATTCCGGCAGTGGGAGGAGTTGTCCACGAAAATATTAAATTTTGAACCGGAGTCGCGTCAATTGTATCGCCACAAGTTGGATATAAAATAACCGGTGGGTCGACATATTGAATAAAAATTGGGTTTGAGCAACCAGTGTTTTCCGACGACAGCGGTTGATTTGTTTCGTAACTGAAAACACGGAAGCACATTTGATACGTTCCCTCCGGAAACCCCTGATTCCGAACAGCTTCGTCTTTAGTAATCCCCGAAAAAACCAAATGATCTAACGAAAAAACTTTTTCGATATTCGAAGGCGAAAGTTGAAATGGAATATTGGGTACGAGTGTTATTGGCAACTCGGGTTTGTATCCTTCTTCGGTTGAAACATCAATCCCGTTATCGCCGGTAAAATGCCCCTGAATATAAACATCTACCGGGCGCGCCGAAGTATTAATTAACGTTACATTTACCTTATCGGCATGGTCGAGATAGTACGAAAGTTTAGGCGAAAAAGGCGGATATACAACGCTTGTTACCGATACCGGATAGTACTGAGCCAATGAGAACAAAGGTAACCCAAATAGCACAAGAAGCATTAGAAGTTTGCTTCCGGCAGCTCTTATTTTTCTGTTAAAATGTGTATACATAGCTAAAGTCTTCTGTTTGTTCGTTGAATGATTTTAAACTGTCGGTTTGGTTTTGGTTGAAAATAGCATACATTTTAAAACGTAAACTGTGATGCTTATTAATTTTGTAACGAGTAGTAAAAACGGGAGTTACAATATTGATTGTCTCACTACTGTTTTCGCTTTGCGAGATATTTACATTCAGTGCCATATTTAGTTTATTGTCGAGCATAGTTTTCATTGCCCCTAAAGTTGCTGTTTTATTGTAACTCGTTCCGGTTGCCATATCTACCTGATTGTAAAGTGCCGATGCAGTAACCGATACATTTGAAGGTGTGAAATTGAGGTTGTACGACAACATTAAATTGGTCATTGTAAACTCGGTTAATTTGTTCGAATATGGGTTTTTGTCGATTAACCCGACACGCGTAAACGGGATTGTAATAAAGTGGTTTATCTTTTTATTTTTCGAACTGAACTGGAAGTGGGGCATTATCATAAGTGTTGCATTGGTTTGATAAATTTTTATCGAATCGCCAATTTGAATTCTTCCCGGCGTCTGATTAATGGTGTAGTTCGAATAGTTCATATTAATACCAAATGCACGAACCGGATTGTATGAAATATTTGCCGAGCCAATAATTTTACTTGTTGTTGCCGAGCGTGTTGTTTTTAAATTGTTGTGTTCGAGGCCAAGACTTCCATTTACCGTCATTTTGCTTTTGAGCATTTTAAAAGCTGTTGATACGGTAAAATTCTCAACATCGTTATTAATAAAATATACCCCCATTGATTTATAACCGGGGTCAATTCTTCTGTAGTTTAAACCAAACTTTGTCCCTTTTTGCGTTTGGTAAATTAAACTGCTTCGCAGTGCCAGAAACTGGTCGGTTGAAGCATTAATGGCAATGGGAGGAGTAAAACTTATATCGGTAAACTTATACTCTTCGAGCCGTTGATTATCGGTAAAAATACTGTAAGCGCCTTCTGTTTCGAGGTGTAAACTTTTCGAAAATTTTATTCGTGTGTTTATTCCTCCAACCAAGTTGGCTGCAGGTAATTTGTACAGCTCTTTATTGCCCGGGTCTATTGATGTTGAGTCGTCTTCGGCTTTCATTACAACAAAATCTATAAAGGTTTCTTTTGTTCCGATGCCTATTTTTGCACTTAGCATTTTACGATCGAAACTACCCAGATTGCTACTAAAAGGGTCGTTTACATTAACTGCCTTGTTTGTAACTCTTTGCAGCCGGCCAACCATAACTCCAAATCTAAAAATACCCGGATTTAACTCTACTCCTGCTCCAAAAACCGTATGGCCACCCAACACATATTTCGAAAAATTTACATTGTTGTAACCGAGGTACATTTTTATCCATTTATATGTTGGCCGCAGTCCGAATTGATTAAAAGGCTGGCTAAATTCTTTGTTTCTATTACTGTAAACAAACGAAACGGGAAGAACAACTCCTTTTAAATCGAAGGTTAAGTTTCCGTTCAATATGTACGAGAAAGGGTCTTTTCGCGGGGTTATACCATCTACACTGTAACCAACCGCAGTAGCCGAAAAACTACCATGTACGGCAGATTCGCTATTTTTTAAATTTGCCAAATCTTGTGCATTCGAAAAGGATGGACCGGAAATTAAAACAGCAACAAACAATAGATAAACAAATATGGGTTTAAACTCATACATCTTATTGGCTTGTTAGATATTAAATTATTTAGATTCCTAAATTATAAAAATTTAAAATATTTTTCCTAATAATCGTTATTAAACTTTATGTTAATGTAAATAAGAGCAATGTTTCTGCGGGAGAAAAGCACCGATTTATTTTTTAATAATCACCGTTTTTATATCCGACGACCAGGCAGAGAAAAAGCCCAGTGCGCCGTTCGAGATATTTGATGTGGGATTGGCAGGCGCCGCCGATCCCGGATTTACATTTATCAGCTCTTTAAATGTATTGAAATAGTCGTAGCTGTTTTTATCGAGCGAAATAAATTGAATGGAAACCGTATCGCCAACACCAAAAGTGATTCCCTGCAATGTAATTTCAATGTGTTTTCCATCGATTAACCGGTCGTCGAAAACAATAAAATTGTCGGGTTCGTCTTTTAGCGTATCGTTTTTATAAATTTTTATCCGGTAAAAATTCTCAATATTTTCAGGATCGGTAAAATAGGCCCTGACAATGTATCCTTCTTCGAAATAGGCAAATCCTTCATCGAAATAATAGTTAAGCGAATCGATTAATACAGCAGGTTCTAATGTTGAACTGGCCGTATAAGTTTCGTTTTCGGTGTGTACGGTTAAATTGTAGGTTACTCCTTCGGTAGGATTAATTTTGTCCGATTTATAGATTCCCTTTTCAGTTTCTACAAAACGAAAAGTCTCGTCTAAACTGCTCTGAACAATTACATCGGCACCTTCAATCTTTTCAATTTCCGATTCGCCAAAATAGCTGCCGGTTTTCGAAAGTTTTATTTCGGCCTTAAACGGAAATCTTGCCAAATTACCTTCCACAACCACTGTCGGATGCGCTTCGTTTAAGTCTACATCAATCACCTTTTCGCAACCCCAAAGAAGCGAAACAGCAAAAAACAACAGATATAATTTAGTTCGTTTCATTTAAAATTTAAATTTATAACTCACCGACGGAATTACCTTAAATATAGCAAATTGCACCGCTTCGGTAACATTCGGGTTCTCTTCACTCTCTCTAAAATCTATAAAATAAGCATTTTCGCGTGCATAAACGTTGTACACCGAAAAATTCCAACTCGACTCGAATCGCTCTGTTTTTTTGCGTTGCCAGGTTAATCCTAAATCGAACCGGTGATAATTTGGCATTCGGTAACCGTTTCGTTCGGTGTAATACGCAACTGTCTGTCCTTCAATTTCGTATTTTCCGCTGGGAAAAGTTACTGCATTTCCGGTATAAAAAATCCACGTTGCCGAGAGTTTTAGTTTCCGGGTAATGTCGAACATTCCAACCACCGAAAGGTCGTGTGTACGGTCGTGCCGTGCCGGAAAAGGATTTCCTTTGTTTATTAAATCGAACTGCCTCATTGTTTTTGCCCAGGTGTAACTTACCCACCCGTTTAATCGTCCAAAATTACGTTTCACCATCAGTTCGGCACCATACGCCCAACCTCGTCCAAAAACCAGCTCCGACTCTACTGTTGCATTGTAAACCAGCTCGGCACCATTTTTATAATCAATCTGATTTTTTAAATCTTTATAATAAATTTCAAGCGATGTTTCGTACTCGTTCTCTTTAAAATTACGAAAGTAACCCAACGATATTTGATCGGAAATTTGTGGTTTTACATTGTTGCTGCTGGGCAACCATAAATCGGTGGGTGTAGTTGTGGTTGAGTTCGATAACAGATGCAAAAACTGATAGATACGATTGTACGAAGCCTTTAACGAGCTTTTCCTGTTTATCGTGTAATTTAACCCAATTCGCGGTTCGAGCCCACCCTGCGTTTTTACAATTCCAAAATGCTCTTTGTTTATGGTATTTATAAGTTTTCCCGCTTCGTCGAACTCGTAAAACTCGCCCGGACCCACATTGCTGAAAAGCGCCAGTCGTAACCCGTAATAAACTTTAAACTGCTCAGAAATTTGCTGACTGTTCGAAATGTAACCGGCCCATTCAATTGCTCTGCGCCGCGATATTTTATCCGACTCCAGCGAAAAGCCTTCCGAAACTGTAATCTCACCCGGCAAAACATTATGGAAAATAACATTACCTCCAAATTTTAATGTGTTTTGTGCATTTGCATAAAAGGTAAAATCCTGCTTTAAATTAATGTCGTTAATTTCTGACCGGATTAAAATATCGGCGGCATCGAAAATGTTAATGTTGTACGAGTAATTGCTAACAATAAATGAGGTATTCGAAAAAAGCTTACCGTTAAAGCTGTGATTCCATCGCAATGTTCCGGTAATACTTCCCCAATCGAATCCAAACTCTTTTGCATATCCAAAATTATCGCGGCCAAAATAGCCCGACAAATAAATGCGGTTGTTTTTGTTAATTTTATAATTCGATTTCAGATTCAGGTCGTAAAAATAGAGCGTTGTATTTTTTATGTCCTCTTTTTTCGAGAATACCAAAAACATATCGGCATACGTTCGCCTGCCGCTTACAATAAACGAGCCTTTATCTTTTTTTATTGGCCCTTCAACGGCAAGGTTCGACGAGATTAATCCGATGTTTCCGGTTACACCAAATTTTTTCATATTCCCCTCTTTCATTTTAATATCGAAAACCGATGAGGCGCGACCGCCAAATTCGGCAGGAATAGAGCCTTTCATTAAATTGGCACTTTTTATTGCTTCGGAGTTAAAAACCGAAAAGAAACCCAGCAAATGCGATGCGTTGTAAACAGGAGCTTCGTCGAGCAGAATTAAGTTTTGGTCTATTCCGCCACCGCGCACATAAAACCCTGAATTTCCTTCGCCTGCCGATTTTACTCCCGGCATTAATTGAATCGTTTTCAGAATATCGTGTTCGCCAAACAGAACAGGAATACTTTCAATCTGCTTTGGTGTAAGTTTTACATTGCCCATTTCAACCGAAGTAACATTCTTATCGGCACGTTCGCCGGTAACAATAATATTCCCCAATTCAACGGTTTTCTCTTTTAATTCAATATCGACAACCTGATTTGCAGTTAAATTAACGGTAATGGTTCGAGGCTCGTACCCCACATATTGAAACCGAATTTTGCACTCACTTTCCGGAAGTGAAATGGAGTAAAATCCATAACTATTCGAGACCGTACCACGATGGGTTACTCCTTCAATAAGTACAGTTGCTCCAATTAAATCTTCTCCGGTGGCAAAATCTTTAATGTTTCCGCTAATGGTATATTTTTGCTGTGCTGACGCCAACAAAAAATTAAAAAATGTTAAAAAGATTATACTTGTCAGTCTTAGCATTCCGGTTTATTAATGTGTTCAAAAATAGAATAATTATTTGGCTTTTCTATTTTCCTGCACCTCTCATTCTTTCTATTTCTTTTTCAGTTAGTTAAACAAAAAGCATAAAGAATAATGCGATTATTTTCATCAACAAAAGCATACAGTACACCACTACTATTCAACAACTTACAGCAAAATAAATTCCCGATAACAGGTTGTGATTATTTTCCATATCCTACCTAAAATGTCCCGATATTCATACAAAATGCCGAATTGACTAAAAAAAACTTGATAAAGCTGTAAGGATATTTTATTTCGGAGAAAGGTTGTTAACAAATTATTACTATTTTTGGTGACCTTTCGTAAAAGTTTGGGAGATTAAAAGATGGAATTTGAAAGTTTTTAAAGTGTCTGTCTGAATTAGGGCGGGCAATATCAAAAATTATATAAATACTTAAAATTATAACGAGATGAAAGTTTATAAAACGGAAGAAATCCGAAACATTGCTTTAATCGGTAATGCTGGCAGTGGGAAAACCACCCTTGCAGAAGCTATGCTTTTTGAGGGTGGAGTAATAAATCGTAAAGGTGAGGTAACCGCTAAAAATACGGTATCTGACTATACAGAAATCGAGCAGGATTATGGCAACTCGGTGTTTTCTACGTTGTTATATACTGAATACAACGGTAAGAAAATAAACATTCTGGATACACCCGGAATGGATGACCTTTGCGGAAATGTAGTCTCTTCGTTGCACGTTACGGCGCTAAGTTTAATTACAATTAATTCTACCACCGGAGTTGAAGCCGGAACAGAAGCTGCCGGCCGTCAGGCAGAACACGCCGACACACCGCTAATTTTTGTTTTTAATCAGCTCGACCACGATAATTCAAATTTCGAGTCGGCACTCGACCAGTGCAAAGCTACTTTTGGAAATAAAGTTACCGTAATTCAATATCCGGTTGATGCCGGCCCCTCTTTTTCTGCAATTATCGATGTTTTAAAGATGAAAATGTATAAGTACGGTGCCGATGGTAAAAAACCTGAAATTCTAGACATCCCCGATTCGGAAAAAGAGAAAGCTGCTGAACTGCACAACGAGTTGGTTGAAATGGCAGCAGAAAATGAAGAAGCATTAATGGAACTCTATTTCGATAAAGGAACACTTTCCGAAGACGAAATGCGTAAGGGCATAAAATTGGGAATGTTGGAACGTGGCCTTTTCCCAGTGTTTTGTACCGGAGCAAAGAACAATATTGGCGTAGGACGTTTAATGGAATTCATTACCAACATTTCTCCCGCACCTAACGAAAAAGCATTAACCGAGATTGTTAGTGGGAAAAAAGTTAAAATGGATGCTTCGGAACCGGCAAGTATTTTTGTTTATAAAACTTCGGTAGAATCGCATGTGGGCGAAATTACCTATTTTAAAGTGATGTCGGGAACAATTACCGAGGGACTCGATTTAATAAATACAACTACCGGCAACAAAGAGCGCTTGTCGCAGGTATTTGTTTCGGCCGGTAAAAATCGCGAGAAAGTTGATAAACTGGTTGCCGGAGATTTGGGTTGCACCGTAAAACTTAAAGACACAAAATACAACCAAACATTAAGTGCAAAAGAGGCCGATGTTAAGTTTGCCGAAATTGTTTTTCCCGAGCCGCGTCATACGGTTGCCATGAAAGCGGCCAACGACTCGGACGATGAGAAAGTGAGTGAAGTACTCAACAAAATAAAATACGAAGACCCAACTTATATTATTGAATACTCGAAAGAGTTAAAACAGTTGCTGGTTCATGGACAGGGCGAATATCATATGAATATTTTAAAATGGTATTTCGATCATGTTTATAAAATTGAGGTTAATTTCCTCACACCTAAAATTCCTTATCGCGAAACAATTACAAAAGCGGCACAGGCCGATTACCGTCATAAAAAACAGTCAGGTGGTGCAGGTCAGTTTGGTGAAGTACATATGATTATTGAACCATACACCGAAGGTTCGGAGCCGAAAAAAATGTTCAAATTTGGCGATAAAGAGCAGAAACTTGCCATTCGCGATGTTCAGGAGCACGAACTTCCGTGGGGTGGTAAACTGGTGTTTGTAAATAGTATTGTTGGTGGTTCCATCGATGCTCGTTTCCTTCCTGCAATTCTGAAAGGAATTATGGAAAAAATGGAGGAAGGGCCACTTACCGGTTCGTATGCCCGCGACATTCGCGTTTATATTTACGACGGGAAAATGCACCCGGTCGACTCAAACGAGATTTCGTTTAAACTGGCAGGTAGAAACGCTTTTAGTATGGCATTTAAAAATGCCGGAGCTAAGATTTTAGAGCCAATTTACGACCTCGAAGTGTGGACTCCTTCCGACAGAATGGGAGATGTAATGAGCGACTTGCAAGGCCGTCGTGCCATGATTATGGGAATGGGCTCTGAAAAAGGATTGGAGAAAATTACAGCAAAAGTTCCGCTTAAAGAGATGAATAAATACACCACATCGTTAAGCTCTATTACCGGTGGTAGAGGTGTATTTCGTATGGCTTACGATGGGTACGAGAAAGTTCCTGCCGATGTTCAGGACGAACTGTTGAAAGCATATGCAAAAGAACAAGAAGAAGAATAAAGTACTTTTTTCATTCTTTGTAAGTTTAAAGCTCCGGTTTTTATAGGCCGGGGCTTTTTTTAAACTCAAACTACATAGCTTTTCTCACAATGTACATCGGAATCAAAAAAAGCTAAATGGATTGAGTATGTGTGGGAAAATCTAAAATGGCTTTTACACAGCGGTCTGCAGTTTGCCCGTCCCATTTTTCGGGGCGTTGCGGAACACGACCAACATTTAATGCAATGTTATATTCTTCGCGAATGCGCGAAATATTATTTCCCACTAAAACACTTGCGCCACCATGTTCTTTTAGTGTAACCGGGCGTTCAGTATTCCACCTCATGGTCAGGCAGGGCGTTCCAAGCACACAACACTCCTCTTGCAAACCACCACTATCGGTAAGCATAATGGTAGCATTCATATTTAAACGTAACATTTCGTGGTAGCCAATGGGGTGCAAAAGAACCAATTGCTGACAGGCAACTGCCTTTTCCCAAAGATTAAATTGTTGAAGCATTTTTTGTGTTCTTGGATGAATGGGCCAAATCATGGGCATATCGCGTGCAACTTCGCTTGTCAAAAAATCAATAATTGGCTCCAAAACTTCTTTCTTGTCAACATTCGACGGGCGGTGAAGGGTGAGAACTGCATATCCATTTTTAGTGTCAATCGTTTTGTTTTGTTCGTTCTGCAGTGCATTTTCATTAATAATAGCGGCAATGTCGAAAGCTCTTGCTTTTTCGCGATTTGCTTCCAATGTGTCAATCATAATATTTCCCACAAACTTTATTTTCGAATCGGGGACACCTTCAGCTTTCAAGTTTTCGATGGATAGCGTATCGGGAGTTAAAAGTAAATCGGACAGTCTATCGGTTACAAGCCTGTTAATTTCTTCGGGCATTCGTTCGTCTCCACTACGCAGCCCCGCCTCGATATGACAAACTTTTATGTGCAGTTTTTTTGCTGAAACCGAGCAGGCGAGTGTTGCGTTTACATCGCCAACAACCACTACCCAGTCGGGGTTTTCAGCCACCAGAACTTTCTCAATCGCCATCATTGTTTTTCCAACCTGTTCGGCATGACTTCCCGAGCCGATACCCAAATTTATATCGGCTGCAGGAATTCCCAACGACTTAAAAAATGCTTTCGACATGCGGTCGTCGTAATGCTGACCGGTGTGAACAAGAATGTGTGAGATTTTTTCCCCTGCATTACGTTTATTACTCGTTTCAATAGCTTTAATAAAGGGTGCTATTTTCATAAAATTTGGCCTTGCGCCTACTACCGATATTATT
>JALUZN010000028.1 GCA_027011835.1 Draconibacterium sp.
CCGAATTTTGTTATAAATTTAATCGAAGATATCACGGAGAAGCATTGTTCAACCGGCTTTTAGTGGCATGCGTGAGTTATAAAAACGAGTTTGGGTATAAATACGGATAATCATATTATTTTTTAATCCACCTACTTTTCAAGGTGATCCCATTTCGGCAGCTTTCTCGAGCACCTCCATTACAATAAACGGCGTAATCTCTTTTACTCTTTGAGCAATCATAAATTATGCGAATTCTGTTTCTGCTAATTTAATGAGAAACAACGATGGAAACAACCGGAAATTAGTTTTCTGAACTTTTATCTTTTGCAACACGAGTTATTTTTCTCCCGACCTTAAAAACTTCACTCTCCCGGAGTTTCTCTGATAAAAAGTGTGCAGCGAAAAAAAACGGAATTGAAAAAGTAAGCGGACTAAAAACACTTTCAACATGCGGACAATTAAGCTCAAAAACTCTCCCTCCTTCATTTTTTACTGTTTTCAGCACCTCTTTCGTACGTTGAAAATCGGGCCCTTCGTGATTAATTCCAATCACAAGTGTATCTTTTGCGGTCTCTTTATAACCGTGGTCGTATTGCGAAACCGACATCGACATTACCGGAATTTTTGTTACCTCGCTTAACACCAGGGCTGCCAAACCTGCCGTTGCCACATTTGGGCCGCTTCCAACAACATAAATACCACTCTTTTTTCTCCAACGAATTCGTTTATAAAACATCTCGCCCATCTCCTCTCCTCTCTGTTCGAAAAATGGCATTTTGTTTTTAAACACTTTTATAACTTTTGCCGGATTAAAACCAAAACCAAGGTATAAGATTAACAACGTATTTATATATGTTTTCGAAGGAATTAACTCCTCTTTTCCGGCATACAATAAAATCTTTTTACTGCATCGCTCGTGATTTCCAAGCGGGCTATTCTCGTCGTTTACAACGGCTAAAAACGATTTAAAATGGTCGGCACACCAAAGTGTTTCGGAACTCTGCCCCGACTGCGAAATGAGAACACCTTTATCGGGATTTTTATATTTTCGAAGGTAGTTATAATATTCGGCGGCTACTTCAGAAAACAGATTAATTCCAAGATAGCGGAACACTCCCGAAGCAATATGAGAAGAACCCATTCCTAAATAAGGAACGTTTTCGGGCAATATAAGCCCTTTATTTTTTTTATAACATAATTCTGCCCGAAATGGAATTTCATTAATCTCGTTTTTCATACGAATTCGATTTAATTATGTTATAAGTTACATAAAAATATACGAATCCACAAAAAGCTAGTATCGTAAATTATTTAAATATAAGACTTTGCAATTTGTAACGATTGCTCGCGATATCCGCCTCCAAACAGATAGTAATGATTTAAAAGATGGTACAATTGGTAAAGCAGATTTCGTTTTCGCCAGTCGGCAGGAAGCGGATTAACCTCGTTATATGCATCGAAAAACTGCGACGAAAAACCTCCAAACAGGGTAATAATTCCAAACTCCATTTCACGGTCGGCATAATATGCAGCAGGGTCGATAATAGCCGGTTCCTTTTGGGTATATATGTAATTACCCGACCACAAATCGCCATGAATAAGAACAGGGTCAGTATTTTCTGGAATTAATTCCGGCAGCTTTTTAAGCAATTTATCGTATATTTTTATTTCGGAAGAAGAAAGCGGACGCTCTTTTTTAATCAAACCGAGGAGAAACCGTAAACGATTATCCCGAAAGAATTCAACCCAGTTTTTTGACCAACTATTGTTTTGAGGAGTTGCCCCACAATAATTGTTATTGTAAAAACCAAAACGATTGTTTTTATATTGATGCAGAAAGGCGAGTCCTCTACCAAGTTTTTCGCTGCTGTTGGAATTTTGATGCCCCACCGGCAAATACTCCTGAACAAGAAATCCGGGAGTTGAATCCACCTCTTTTGCAAGAAAAACTTCCGGAACAAACAGATAATTACCGGCAGCTTTTTTTAACTCGGTTAAACCCTCGGCTTCGCGAATAAAAAGATCGGCCGGGCAATTTTCATTCCATTTTAAAAAGAATTCGCCAACATTGGTCTCTATTTTCGATGCGTGGCTAATGCTACCACCACCTATTGATTTAGAGGCAATAATCTTAACATCGCATTCTAATTTTTTTGAAAGTTGTTTTTCGACATCAATAAAAACCGTGCTACTATTCATGTTCTATATTGTTTTTTACCATCGTGCTCTGTACCCCCGCGTGTCGATATGAATAAAAAAAGTATGCCGCGAGTTTTTTTTGTACTTGCCAATTCCGCCCATCAACTTTGAAAGATTTGGGTCGGTATCGAATGAGTTAACAATTTTATAGAGAACCAGTTCGTCGTCCATATTATTTTTCCCGTCACGATTTAAATCATCGATAACACCATCTCCATTTGTATCGACATAAACGTCGGCAGCATTTCCATAAACATGGCGGCTGTATTTTACATTGCCAATTTTTTTATTGTAGTAAGGTGTGCGGAAGCCGCTCATTATAAAAAGTGTTTTTATGTTCCGGCCACTTTTATTTAATTCGGCAAGCAAAAATTCAAGCTTTGCCAAAAGTTTCGGGTCGACAATTAAATATTTGGGCCATTCCGATTTTTGTTTGCACAAAAACTGTTTTAACTGAAAATGGGGCGAAATATATAAATCTTTATTTTTCGCGGTAACTTCAATAAAACCTGCGGGTTTATTATACGACGGATCGTTATTGTATTCGTTCTCCGGATATTTTCCAATCCTGTACCGGTTCAGATATTCGCCATCCATTTCCGATATGGGAACCAATACAAAGAGAACCAACGTTAATGTTTTGCCCGTATTTTTTTCTTCGAAATTTATAAAATAGGTGCCACTTTTTAGAGGTGCTGTAATTTGCCATTTCCCATTTTCCAGTCTCGCGGGAGTTCCAAAATCTGCTGTTCCCGAAATAAATTCGCCACTGCCCGCCCGCAGTTCGACAATAACTTTTTCGCCCGGCATAGCTTTTAAAAAAAAGTGATTAAACGTCACCCACAAATCGTTGTTCAGCTTAAATTGGATGCCTTTGTCTGCATTTATTGCAAACAAATTAAATTGTATAAAAAACAATGCAAACAGTATTAAAACCCTCTTCTTCATATCGAAATTTTCACCATTCAAAACAAACGATGAATTTTAAAATCTATTTTATGCGTAACAAACTTTAGCAGAATGTGCTAATCGAGAGGGCGGTTTAACTCTCCCAAAACTGCCGGGTCTCTATCGTAAATATCTTCATTGAAAAATAAATTTCCCAGTTTATCGGCACCGGCAGTCCAATACAAAACCAATACATCAATTGGCGTTTCAAGGTTTACGCGTGTAGTTTCGCCCGATTCGAGCACTTTATTAATTCGCTCCATATCCCACCCCTGATTGCCAACAAGACTCAGAAACAGCTCCCATTTTTTATCGAGGCGCAAACAGCCGTGACTAAATGCACGTTTCTCTCTTTCAAAAAGCGACCGAACCGGAGTGTCGTGAATATAAATTGAATAGGAATTGGGGAAAATAAATTTCACCTGCCCCAACGAGTTATTCGGCCCGGCATTCTGGCGAACAATATAATGAAAATCTTTTGCCGACATTTTTTTAAAATCGAGTGTCGACGGGTCGATTACTTTGCCGGAATGGTCCATTATAATCATGTTGTGTTTTGCTAAATATTCCGGGTCTTTTTTCAGTTTTGGCAATGTCTCTTTAACTGCAATAGAGTGAGTAAGTGTCCAGGTAGGATTAATTACAATGTATTTCATTTGGCTTTTAAAAATGGGCGATTCGTGATAATGTTTCCCCACAATTATTTTCGAGTAAAACATAACCGAATCGGCGGTAACACGGCGCAAGTTGTACCCTGCAATATTGGCTACCAAAAAATCGCTTTCCAAATCGTGCATCACCCAGCGGGCACGTTCAAGATTTATTCTAATCTCATCAATTCGCTTTTCAACGGGTACGTTCATTGCGGCCAAAGTTCCTTTGCCTAAAACGCCATCTTGAATTAAATTGTGGCGAAATTGAAAATGTTTTACAGCATTTTCTACAAATTCATCGTAAATCGAATCGTTATCGCTTATTAAATTCAGTGGGTAATCGCCCGTAATCTGCAAATAGTTTCGTAACGACAAAACTGTTTTGTCTTTCATTCCCGGTTTTAAAACTTTATCGACCTCAACGTTAGGAAATCCACCCTCATCGGCTATTTTCCGATAAACAGCCAACCCCAACTTCAATTGGTTATACATAAAGTTGGTGGGTTTAAACGACTCTATTTTTTTATTTATATCGTCGGCATTCAGCGCATTCTCAAGCATTACCAAACTATTTTCAGGCAGCTCATTCCCGGGGATGTTCCAACCTTTTCTAATTTTCGACTGATCGACCTTTCCTTTAATAAGGTGCGATGAATAACGTAAAATTCCATCGGTAAGTAATAAGTCCAAATCGGCCAACTGTGCATTTGTAGCACTGCTGTTTAACGCAACCAGATTATAAATACGTTGCAGGTGGTAATCGTCGGGAGTTAATCCTTCGTAGTACGACGACTCCAAAATCTTTATTAACGCTTTAATATCTTTATTATTCCACGCAGGTTTAAAAGCATTGTCGGTATAAAAAGCCGGCAAAACTTTTTGCGAATAGAGGGCAACTCCATCAACAGTAACCTTTTTTGATTCAACACCCGCTTCAATTTTTTGCTGAATGATTTGAGAAACCGTTTGAGAAACACCTGATAGTGACGTAACGAATAAAACAAGAATGGAGAGACTGATTGTTTTCATCTTAAAATAGGTTTAAAAATGAGTAAATTACTGAAAGAACATAATTTACAACAAAAAAAACCGGTTGTTGTTTGAATCGATAGTAAGAATTTTTCCCGAACAATACGGTTCGGAGATTTAACCTTTAATACAAAACATGAATTGCCGACAAAAACACTGTTTTGTCTTTATAGCAATTTAACTTTGAATTGCCGTATGATTGAATTAAATTATTTTGTGCAAGGTTGAGTTAAAATATTTCGGCATAGCCGTAGCTATGTTGGAATATTTTAACGATGAGATTGTGCAAAAAGAATAAATTCAATGCGGCAATACGAGGTTAACTTGGTATTACTTGGGGTAGCCGGTAATTTTCCGTATTTCGTGATAAAACGGTTCCAGCTTTTTGTACATTTTTTTATATACGTTTTTGTAGAGTTGCTTATAAATCTCAACGTTATTTTTATTGGGTTTAAACTCTTTTCCGTAATGCACCATATTTTCTATTGCTTCGTGAAATGTAGCGTATTCGCCCACTCCTTTTGCAGTTATTATTGCTGCTCCCAGTGCCGAAGTTTCAACAGTGCTGCTGCGTACCAACGTTAAATTAAAAACGTCGGCAGCAATTTGGCAGATTTCATCGCTTTGTGAGGCGCCACCCGAAATGGCAATTTTACGTATTTTTCTTTTCGAAACCCTTTCTATTTTCTCTTTCCCTTCGAGCAGGGCAAATGCAAGTCCCTCGATAATAGCACGATAAATGTGTTGTTTTTTATGTACATCGCCAAATCCGATTATTGCACCTTTTGCAGCCGGCTCCGAAAGTCCGGGACTCCAAAACGGCTGTACAACCAGTCCCATTGAGCCGGGCGGAGACTGCTTTAACAATTCGTCCAACACCTCTTCAACCGGAATATTTCTTTTGGCAGCTTCGGCAGCTTCGTTATGAGCAAACTCTTTAATAAACCACGAAATCATCCAAAATCCACGATAAATCTCAACTTCAGGATTAAACTTTCCGGGAAGAACTGCCGGATACGACGGCATAAACCGAATGGGTTCAAGATAAACATTACTTGTTGTTTGAATGGTGGCGGCAGTACCAAAACTCAGGCTTGCCATATCGACCGAAAGAACACCAACGCCAACAGTGCTGCAACCCCGGTCGGAGCCGCAGGCAATTACCGGCAAACCGGCAGGCAAACCTGTAGCACCGGCAGCAACATCGGTAATTTTTCCAATAGTTTCGCCCGGGCGAATTAATTCGGGCAGTTTACTTTTTTCTATCGGATAAATTTTTGAACTAAATGCCACCAACTCTTTTGCGTTACCCCACTTTTGCTTTTTATAATCGAACGGAATGTGCCCGATTTGCGATGCTACCGACTCGTTAAAATTGCCGGTTAAACGATAATTTAAAAACCCCGACACCTGCAAATACTTATCTGTTTTCGCCCAAATTTCAGGTTCATTTTGCTTTATCCAGTTGCATTTGCCATCGCGCTGAGCTTTATTTAACGAGTCGCCAATGCCAATTGCTTTTATCACAATTTTCATTCCTAAACCGGGGTAATAAACCGGTGCGGCCTTACGTTGGTCGAGCCATATAATTGCTTTGCGCAGCGGGTTTCCATTTTCATCAACATTTACCATCGAGTCGCGAATTGTAGTAACTCCTATTCCGGCAATAGCATTAAAATAACCGGGATGCGACCTTTTTAATTTTTTGCAAGCCGTTATTAATGTTTCCCAATAAATTTCAGGGTCTTGCTCTGCCCAACCCGGTTTTTCGCTAACATAAGGTTCGAAACGGATTTTCTCGATTGCCAGAACTTCGCCGGTTAAAGAGAACAGTACCGCTCTTAAACTTTGGGTTCCACAGTCGACAGAAAGAATTGTTTTTTGCATAAATAGTTGCGCAAGAGTACGCTAAAGTGAGTTTCGTTTTACAAATTCAAACGGGCTTTTTATCCTTCTGAAATCTTTATCAAGAATCATTTGTGCTGCCATACGCCCAATCTCATCGTGGTTTGTCGAGATGGTGGTTATTCCATCTTCGAGCAGCTCTTTAACCGGATTGTCGTTGTAGGCAACCACTCCCACATCTTTCCCCGGTTTCCAGCCTTTTGTTTTGCATATTTTTATAAAACGGTACAAATCGTCATCCGAAATCAACACAAACGCTTCGTTCTGTTTTACATCAGATTCATTCAACTGATCGATAACAGAATAATTCAGATTATTAATCTGGCAAAAAATCTGAAATCCACGTATTATGTTTTTCGAATAGTACTCGTTTGCCGGGAAAACAAGGTTTATTTTACTGTACGCTTTAATTAAATCAATCCCCTTTCCCAGTGCGCTCTGAATGTCTTTTTCGTACTCCTGATAAACTACCGGATAATCTTTTAATGCCTCTACATTTCGGTCAACCATTAAAACTTTCTCTTTCGGAATTTTTCTGATGGCACTGTAAACTCCGGCGTTCTCGTTATTAAAATGGGGAAGAATAACAAAATAATCGTAATTGGTTAACTGGTTATCAATAATCTCTTCGAACTGCTCGATGTTGTGGTTATAAATAAACACATCGACGTGCGCTTTTGTTCCAAGCTTCTCGGCAAACGAATAGTATATATTTCTTTTATAGTTACTTAATTTGTTTAAAATAAGTGCCACCTTAATTTTTGTATGAATATTAACCTGATTCACATAATATCCTTTGCCGCGAACCGACGAAAGGACTCCGGTTTTTTTCAGGTAAACATACGCCTTTTCAACCGTATCGCGCGACAGCAACAGCTCCTCGCTGGTTTCGTTAATCGATGGAATGCGCTGCCCCTTTTTAAATATTCCCGCTTCAATGTCGGAAATAATTAAATTTACTACCTGCTTATATTTTGGTATCTCCGAATCGTGATTTATGCGTAAAGTGTAGCTCATTTTTAAAAATGTTCAGCAAAAATAGAAACTGTTTTCCAGAATTCAAGAAAAAGAGAAATAAAAACCCGACAATTATTTACTTACAATTTTAATTGTGGTTCGCCGGTTTAGTTTGCGCCCCTCTTTTGTTTTGTTTGTGGCTACGGGCCGGGTTTCGCCATATCCGACAGCGTGTAAACGGCGGGTGCTTATTCCATTTTGAACAAGGTATTTTTCAACCGATTTTGCCCGCATCTCCGAAAGAGTTAAATTTTTCCGGCTGCTTCCCGAATTGTCGGTGTGCCCCTGTACTTCAACCGTTAACGATGAATTAATTTTTAAAAAGGCAACCAATTTTTGAAGCTCAGGCTCCGACTCCTTTAAAATTGAAAACGAATCGGTTTCGAAATAGATGTTGTACAAATTCATCTCGGCTCCGGTTTTTATGGGCTGCAATTTTATTTTTATTGTGTAAGGTTTAAAAACCGATGCTGTATTATCGAGCTGAAACGACCGAGAATAAAACATATAACCCGGTTCCGAAACATTAAAAGCATAATTGGCTCCCACCGGGAAACAGAGCAGTGCATCTCCTTTTTTATTGGCTGTTTCGGTTCGTTTTTGTGCCGGAAACAACAAATTTACCAACTCAATATTTGCCTCAACCGGCCTCTTTGTATCTGCATCGAAAACTTTTACACGGGCATAAGTTACCGGTGCCGGGCGCATTTTTTCGCTCAACTCGAAAGTATAAATGTCAAGTCCCGTTTCGCGATCTCTGGCCGACGAAAAGAATGCTGTTGTACCGTCGGCACTAATAATTAAACCCTGCTCGTCTTCCGAAGTATTTATTGGATACCCCATATTTTTGGCTTCCGAAAACGTATTGTCCGGTTTTAAGGTAGCTGTAAAAAGATCGAAGCCACCCATTCCACAATGATAGTCGGATGCAAAATAGAAATCGATGTTGTTTGCGTGAATAAATGGCGAAATTTCGTTGCCCGGGGTATTTATACTATCGCCAAGATTTTCGGGTTCTCCCCACTTAATTCTACCACGTTTGAACCCTAAAAATTCAGCCCGCCAAATATCTTTTAATCCTTTTCCGCCTGCCCGGTTACTCGAAAAGTAGAGGTACCTGTTATCTGACGAAAGCGACGGTTGAGTTTCCCAGCTTTTACTATTTACCGGTGCTCCTATATTTTTTGGCGAGCTCCATTTTCCACCTGTTTTTTCCGAATAGTAAATATCGCAACTGCCGTGTCCGTCGGCACGATTACAGGCAGTAAAAAACAGAAATCTGCCATTTGCTGACAATGTCTGCGCTCCTTCGTTTTTCGATGTATTTATCTCAACTATAGGGCGTGCTAGGCTCCATCCGTATTTCTCGTTGTAGTCCGAAACAAAAAAATCTTCGTGCGGAACACGGCCTTTCTCTTTTAACAGTCGTGTAAAAACAAGCTCTTTCTGGTCGAGCGATAAACTTGGCCAATACTCATCGTTGGTTGTATTTATTTTTTCGTTTAATCTTTTGGGCTGAAATTTTACAGGATGCTTTTTTGCCTCGACAGCAAATTTACAACTCTCAATTTTCCGTAAAATATCGCTCTTTCTAATTTCAGCAACTTTTGCTTCCTGAAGGTATTTCTGATAAGCAACAATTGCCTCGTTATATAAACCAACCGAATAGGAAGCTTCTGCCAAACGGTATAAAATTACCGGTTTATTGTAATACGGAAGTGCTTTTTTCAGGTAAACAATCTCTAATTTTGTCGAATCGAGTTCGTTATAAATATCGGCAAGTAAAAGCGATGCATCAAAAAAACCGGGTGACTTTTTTACTAACTTTTCCGAAATTTCAATGGCCTCATCGTAATTCAGCATCAGGTAACTTTTGCGGGCTTTTTCGAACTGCTTCCGGGTTTTCGAAGAGATATCCGACTGGCTATATACATCGACAGGAGACAACATTAAATGGAGGAGAAAGAGAACTGATAAAAAATTCCTTATAAAGTACTGCATCTAAAATTTACCGTATTTCAAAATCCTTCAGTCGTTTAGTAAACGCACGCATCGGCCGAAGTTAAATTAATTGTTTAAGCAGATAAAATATCTCTGTTTATAAAAAGAACAAGAACCCCCGATAAAACTATTTTATTCAAAATGAAGTTCGTTTATTTTCCTGCTTCAATAAGGCTAAAAACGCCCTAATTGTTTTTTTATAACGGGAAAAACGAGAAATAATTATTTTAAAAAAGCCAGAGGTAGATTTCTTTATATCGCTATTTCTCCACAATTTTAATGGTTGTTCGCCGGTTTTGTTTTCTTCCCTCTTCGGTGTCGTTGCTTGCAATTGGTTTTGTGTCGCCATATCCGCTATATTCTAAACGGTTACTTGCAATACCTTTTTTCACTAAAAAGTCTACCACCGATTTTGCCCTCTCTTTCGAAAGTTTCAGGTTTGCCTCCGCATTACCCGAGCTGTCGGTATGTCCCTGAATTTCAACTTTCAAACTTTTATTACTATTTAAAAAGCTAACCACCCGGTTTAATTCCGACGCTGAATTTGGCAAAAGTGCATACGAATTGGTTTCGAAATAGATGTTATGCAAATCAACCAACGACCCCACTTCGATGGGTGTTAACCCAATTTTCATTTCAAAATGGTCAGAAACCGAGTTTGATTTTCCGAGCGTAATATTCCGGGTATACACCATATATCCCTTTTCGGAAACGGTAAATGTGTAAGTGTGATTTGCTTTTAAACTCAACATCAATTTTCCGTCGGGACCCACAGCATAATACGTTACTTTTGCCGGCTTATAACTTTGGTCGGCCACCTCAATTCCGCTTATTACAGGCAATTTTGTTTGGCTGTCGAACAGTTCGAAATAGATATAAAACTGAGGCTGTGTATGTAATCCACGAACGTAATTGTACGAGAAAATTTCAAGTCCGCCCTCTCCTTTATCGCGGGCCAGCGAAAAAAATGCCGTGTCGCTAATGGGACTGATTACAACGCCAATTTCGTCGGCATCGGTATTTACCGGCGCTCCTACATTTTCGGGAGTACTCAAAATTCCGGCATCGTCCACGGCAGTCATAAAAACATCGTAACCGCCCAGTCCCAATTGCGAATTAGAAGCATAATAGAGCTGCTGTTTTTTTGCGTAATAGAATGGCGAAATATCGTTGCCACTGCTATTTATCTGCGACAAATTTTCGGGTGTTTTCCAAACCGGTGCTCCCGTTTCGGGCATTTGCAACAACTCGGCCCGCCAAATATCTTTTCCTCCGGCACTCCCCGGCCGGTTACTTACAAAATAGAGGTATTTATTGTCGGCAGTAAAAAAGGGCTGCGATTCGTAATATTTCGTATTAATTGTGTTGCCGGCATTTACCGGATTGCTCCATTTCCCATCAGAAAACCGCGAAAAATAGATGTCGGCATCTCCAAATCCGTCGGGCCGGTTTGCACCCGTAAAAAAGATTATTTTCTGATGTTCGGGAATTTCTGCTTCATTGGCCGATAAAAACAGCGAGTCGTTAACCGGCTCAAAAACGCCACCTGTTAAGGTGTCGAACTCCGAAATAAAACGATCTGTCTGTTTCGGGTTTGCACTTGTATTGTCTTTTTCGAAAAGCAGTTTTTTCCCGCCGGCTGCCGGTACAGGCCAGTAGGTTTCTGCCGGCAAATCACTGTTGTTGGCAACATTTTTTACCTGCTGAATATTAAAAATACAACTGGCTCGTTTACAGGCCAGCTCCATTCTTCGCTTCTCCGAAATATATTTATAATTGCTGTAAATATTATAATAATTCAATGCCTCAGAATAATTCCCCCGACTGAGATACACCTCGCCAATCCGCCATTTTATATACGGATGATTGTTTAACTTCATTGCTTTATAGAGGTGTTCCAACTCGAGGTCGGATTTTTTTTGTTTCGAATATACATTGGCAAGCAACATTTCTACACCCACCAAATCAGGGCTTTCTGCCAATATTTGGTTACACAAATCGATGGTTTTGGAGTAGTTGGCTTTCGAATAACTTTCCTGAGCTGCTTTAAATAACTCATCGATCTTGTCGGAAGTTTGCGCTTGCAACTGAAAATTTACGACAACAAAAGAGAGCACAATAAGCAGAACAGTTTCCTTGCCGTAGAACCATTTTTTACGTAATCCGTTTTTTCTCATTTCTCACTTTTTTTTCAATCGAAATTATTAAAGTCGATAAAACTTTACAACAATGCTAAAATAAAAAATCTCACTAATTATCAACATCCTGTTTTTCATAAAAAGCATCGATGCCGGGATAAAAATATTTTGTTTTTGCAATTCTTTCGGGGAAATGAAAATATTCCAATTCTCCCTTTGCATACTCGACACCGCTGTTATCGAACAGTGAGCAAACTATTTTTGCCACTCTTTTTTCAACCGACACAACTTTCCCTTTTACGGTAATCTCACCTTTCGCAATGGTAAGTGGCTTTAAATATTCAACATTCATTTTAGCTGTAACACCAGCTGTTTTCAGTTTTATCATCACAATCCAGCCGGCCATTTCGTCGAGCAGTGTAGCCTGAATTCCGCCGTGTAAAATACCTGTCCAGCCTTCGAGCGATTTCCTCGGCTGCCACTTTGCTATTAACTCATCGCCATCTTCCCAAAATTCTAACCGTAGCCCAATTTCGTTAAACGGCGAACAACCAAAACAGTTGTAGTCGTGCCCCCTGCTAAGTTCTATAAATGGATTTTTTATTTTTCGCATAATTATGGTCTATTAGTATTAAAATCAGGAACAACCTTTTTTCAACCAAAAACAGGCCGGAAACTACCAGCCTGTTTAAATTATATCTTTATGATTTAGTTATTCCCTAAAATCAAAGGCAGTCCGTCTTTTCCACTACCAATTACAACAACTTTCGAGTTTGGCGATTCAGCCAGTTTTATTGTTGCTTCAATTCCACGTTGCTGAATAATTTTATCGGTTAAACTGGCATTAATAATGCGGTTATAAGCTGCGATACCTTCGGCCTCAATTCTTCTTCGTTCCGCTTCCGAAGTCTCCCTTTTCAGCCTGAATTCGTATGCCAGTGCTTCCTGCTCCTGTTTCAGTTTACTTTCAATAGCCTGTTTTATTTGTGCAGGTAGGTTAATCGACCTGATTAACAAAGCTTTCATCACAATAAAATTACTCTCCAATACTTTCATTGTTTCGTTGATAATTGACTGCTCAACTTCGGCCCTTTTTGTCGAATAAATCTCTTCGGCAGTGTACCGCCCCGCCACTTGCCGAACTGTTGAGCGCACCTCGGGAATTACCAAAACGTTAATATAGTTTACTCCAAAAAGCTCGTACAAATAGCCAATTTTGTTGTGTGCAGGATTAAACCTCACGGTAACATCCATACTAATCGACAATCCGTTTTTATCTAAAACGTCCATTGTCTCTTCGCGTTGTTGCTCGCGCACGTTAAACACATACATTTTATTCCAGGGTGCAATAATATGAAACCCCTCGCCATAAATATTGGTTTTATCGAGCCCTGTGGTATAAGGTTTAAAAAGCACGCCGCGTTCACCGGCATCAAGAATTAAAAACATCCGGCCACCCGACAGTAACAGTACGAGCAAGATTACAACACCAATAACAATGTAAGTAGTTTTAAAATTAAATTTCATCTCATTAAGTTTTAAATTTTCAACAGTATTTTCTTTTTTCGAATTTCAACAAATGTACAAAGAAAACGGCGATGACAGTACGTTATCTTTCTTTTTAAATTTGAGTATATTTGAAATTCTAAAAAAACAACAAAGTTATGAAACGATTTATCGCTCTGGTTTTTACACTTGTTTTTGTTGCAAACGGTTTCTCGCAACACTTTTTCGACAACGAATTCGACAAACAAAAGCATTACATTATACTTACTAACCCAACTGTTTGGAACATAAAAACCATTCAATATTTAACAAAAAATCATCTGCTTACTATTAACTCCAATAGTTATAATTTTGTAGGCGTTTACTATAAAAATCAAAACTACGATTTCAGCAAAACAAAAAACTACATCGAAACAAATAAGCTTACCGGGTTTTATCTTCAAGAAATCTCGGGTAAATTATCTGAAAATAGTTTATACAAAGAGAATAACATTTCGGCACAATTAAAAAAAGTTTTCGATAACTCGGTGGGAATTTTCTTTTTTGGAGGCCCCGATATTCCGCCTGCCCTTTATGGCGAAAAGAATACAAAATCGGTTGTTACCGACCCCGAACGGCACTATTTCGAAGCCTCTTTTTTGTTTCATCTTTTGGGAGGTTACCAAAACGAAACCACTACTCCTTTTCTGAATGAAAACCCGGATTATCTGGTAACGGGATTTTGCCTCGGAATGCAAACAATAAACGTTGCTACCGGCGGCACACTTATTCAAGATATTCCACAAGAAATATACGGAGCAGAAACTCCACAGGAAACGGTTAAAATTTGCCGTGAAAACCTGCACCGTAATTACTGGCAAAAAATAGAAACCGACAGTTTATTTATGGGAGCAAACTTGCATCCCATTCAGTTTACCAAAAATCCGTTTTTTACCGAAAAAGTAAAAGTCCCGAAACGATGGAATCCACGCGTGTACAGTAGCCATCATCAGGCAGTTGAAAAATTGGGAAAAGGGTTGGAGGTTACTGCCCTATCGGCCGACGGAAAGATTATTGAAGGTGTAGCTCACAAAAAGTTTCCACACATTTTTGCCGTACAATTTCACCCCGAGGTTTCGGCACTCTACGAAGATATGTTTGTTCGAAAATTTGCCCCCACCGACAAACCGGCAACCTACCACAACATTATTGGAAAACGGAGTATAAAATTTCATAAAAAATACTGGGAATACATCTCAACAATTT
>JALUZN010000029.1 GCA_027011835.1 Draconibacterium sp.
AGTTTAAACAGCGCCATGCCCACTCTATTGGACCAAACTTAAACCACTTAAACCAAAGCACACTAAATGTAAACTGAAACAGCAAAATTATTAGTGCGATATAATAGACATTTTCGAGACTTAAACGACCAAAGAAAGAGAAACCTATAATTGGGTAAAAAACAATAATGCCCAAAACAGAGTGACCGATGTACGAAGTTAACGACATTCGCCCATAAGATTTCAGTACATTCCAAAAGAAAAAATTAGGGAACCTTTTTAATAAAATAGCAATCAGTGAGATATAGGAAAGTGCCAACGAAATCTGTCCGGTTTCGTGAATAAACTTGCTAAAAATATCGCCCCAGTTTTTCGAAAATGATGCAACACTTCCATGAAGGCTTATAGAAAAGAAAGTTAGTCCAAACCCGAGTACCAGCCAAATGATGAATGTTTTTGCTTTACCAACAGTTTTCTCAAAATATCCTGAGCTGTATAAATAACTTCCAAGTAAAAATAAGCCCAGCACTTTAAACGGTCTACCCGATGGAATAAAGTCGTACCAACGCCACATTACATTATGTAAATTTGTTTTCAGAACAGTTAAAAAGTTGGTCGACTGAAAACCTGCAACTACTTCGGCAGGCGTCATGTCGGGATAAACTTTTAACGCTGTTTTAGGAAGCGGTTGCAACGAAGATGCAAAAGTGTACATATAAACAACATCGAGTGCCAGCGGAATAAGTAACATAATAACAGCAGTTCTCAGCACCTGTTTTTCTGAAAGATTTCGCATGGCTAAAATAAGTAATCCCATTAATGCATAAAGCATTAAAATATCGCCCGACCACATTAAAGCATGGAGTGAACCAATTAAAAGAAGTAAGATTAACCGGCGGGCATAAAAAGCCGGAAACGCAGGATTATCACGATTACGCGATATTTGCAAACTAAAACCGATACCAAAAAGCAACGAAAAAATTGTATAAAACTTTGTATCGATAAAAAATTTGAGGTAGTAATAAATGGTTGAATCGACCGTAAAATTGCCAAACGATTTAATTGTATCGATAGGCAGAAATTTAATTCCGCTCCAGCTTAAAATGTTTGCAAATAAAATACCAACAAGTGCAAAACCACGTATTACATCGAGCAATACAATACGTTTTGTCACCGGCCCCAACTGTGTCTTTTTTCCCATGTTTTTTTTGTTGAATAACGAATTATACAGAATTTATTATAGGACGAAAAATAGTTAAAAAAAATGGAACTCCAATTTGAAATTCCATTTAAACGATTACTAACAATCAGGTTTATTTATAAACCTCCTCCGCTTTCTGATATCCTTCGGAGATTACGGTAAGTTTTAAATTCTCTTTATTTACAACAGATGCATGTTGAAAAACTGCAGGCACAAGAACCTCTCCATTACTCACTGTTTGGTACGATTTCTCGCACTCTCCACATTCAGCAAGAGTAACAGCAATATCGGCAACCGTGGCTGCCAGTTTCTCGTAAGGTTTGTAAATGGTACAAGCCTGATTTCCTGCAACAATCTCCTGAAGGTTTCTTAAATCGGCATCTTGTCCGGCAATCAAAACCTCCCCCTCTTTATCTGCCTCTTTTAAAGCTTTTAATACGCCCATTGCAATTGCATCATTTCCGGCAATAATTGCATCAACCTGCTCTTTTAATTTTAAAATATTTTTTGTGTGAGAATACCCCTCGTCTTCTCCCCAGGCTTTTGTAAACTCGTTATAAATAATTTTAATGTCGCCTTTTTCCACCAAAGGTTGAAGCACATTCATTTGTCCCAAATAGAGAAACTGACTATTATTATCGCGTTCAGCACCACCGATTAAAGCATAATTACCAACCGGTTTTACGGTAGTCAGGTATTTTGCCTGCAAAGTTCCTATTTCAATATTATCGGTCGATACATAGTAGTCGAGTTTGCAATTTTTAATAAGCCGGTCGTACGAAATAACTTTAATATTTTTCGAGTGAGCTTCATTAACAATATCGGCAGCTGCAAACTGGTCGACAGGAACAACCACCAAAACATCAACACCATTAGCAAGCAATTCTTTTGCCTGTTCGAGCTGTTTAGCAGCATCGTTTTCGGCAATGCGAACCTTTACGGTTCCCCCTAAGTCCTGAACTTTCTGTACAATAAAGTTCCGGTCGTTTTCCCACCTTTCTTTATCTAAAGCATGAATTAGCAGACCAACTTTTACGTGTTGTTTTTTCATTGCACAACTTTGAAAAAGAAATACTGCCAGAAAAACCATTGACAATAATCGAATAGAATGTTTCATTTTAATTGGATTTTTATTTTGTTCTATTCAATTTACGAAATAACATCGTAAAATAGCAAGTAAACAAAATGAATAACCAACTGTTATAAAACACATTAAATAATGAAACCTTTTTTAAACGAAGCTAAAACCGCTGTATTTCGACGTATAGCTTTTGAATCGGCAACCCCATTACATTGTAAAACGACCCTTCAATTTCGGTAATTCCAATTACGCCAATCCACTCTTGAATTCCGTATGCTCCGGCTTTATCGAAAGGTTTAAAATTCGAAACATAAAATGCTGTTTCGGCTTCGGTTAATTGTTTAAACTTAACTTTTGAGATGGAGTAAAACGACTTTGTTTTTTTTGAATTTGCCAAACATACACCTGAAATTACCTCGTGCCAGCCGCCACTTAAAAAATGCAACATTTCAATGGCTTCGTCAAAAGTATTAGGTTTGCCAAGCACTTTCTCCTCTTTCCAAACAATGGTATCGGCCGTTATTAACAAGTCGTTTTTAGTTAAACCGGGCAAAAAAGGTTTGGCTTTTTTTTCGGCAAGAAATAGAGGAATCTGCTCGCGTTTTAAAGTATCGGGGTACGTTTCGTTAATCTCCTTTGTTTTTATACTGAACTCAATACCCAACGATTTTAAAAGCTGACTTCGGCGTGGCGATTTCGATGCAAGAATGTAATTATAGTTAGGAAACCATTTCATTTAGAATGCATTTTTAAACAACATATCTTTTGTAAACCAACTATTTTGGGCGCGTAATGTTTGTTCAATAACATCGCGAACACAGCCCTCTCCACCGTTTTTATCAGAAATATATTTTGAAATTTCTTTAATGTCGTGTACAGCATCTTTGGGGCAAACAGGGATTCCCACTGCGGTCATTGCCCGATAATCGACCAAGTCGTCGCCCATAAAAAGAATATTTTTGGCATCTATTCCGGTTTTATCGATGAAATCGGTTAAACACTCCACTTTGTCGCGGGCATTGTCGTAAAAATATTTTACCCCCAGTTTTTCGTAGCGGAGCCGAACTCTTTCAATATATCCGCCGGTAATTATTGCCACCTGATAACCAAATCCAATAGCGTTTCTAATGGCAAATCCATCTTTTACGTTTGCCGTGCGCACTGGGTCACCATCTTCGTTTAATGGCGAAACATCGCGCGACAAAACTCCGTCGACATCGAAAACAAATGCTTTTACATTTAACAACTCCTCTTTGAAAAATTCCATTATTTATTTGTTTTTATGATGTTCAAAAATACTTTTTGAAATCAGGTTATAAAGCTCTTTATAGTTTTGAAAATGGTCAAGCTCGTTTAAATGCGAAGATATAACATTTTCATCGAAACGAACAGCAGGGCCGGTTTGTGCCTTCACAGGATCCATCTGCTGAACTTTTTGTGCCGTTTCGAGAATTAACGGTTTTATTATTTCGAACGGAATATCTTTTGTTTTTAATAATTCGGCAGAAATTGTATAAAAATGATTAACAAAATTGCAGGCAAATACTGCCGATATATGCAATATTTTTCTTTTTTCTGAATTGGCAACCAATACCGTATACGAAAGTTCTCGGGCTATTCCCTGAATTTGCATTTCGTTTGCTTTTGTATTTGCCTCGATAAAAACGGGCACTTTTTTAAAATCGATTTCACGCTCTTTCGAAAAAGTTTGCAGCGGATAAAAAACCGCCCGATTTTTCGAATGTTTTTTCAAAACCGACAATGGTAAACTTCCCGAACAGTGCACCAGTAGTTTGTCTTTAAAATGAATCTCAGATAAAACTTTGTCGATAGCAGAATCTTTTAGCGCCACAAAAAATATATCGGCAGAGGTATCTAATTTAGTAATTTCGGTGGTATATCGGGTTCGAAGTTGATTGGCAAGCGCAGCCGCCGATTCCTCAGTTCTGCTATAAATTTGCTGAATTTGAAAACCTGCTTTTTGCAACGATTTCGACAAATGAGTAGCCACATTTCCGGCACCAATAAAACATACAGAGAGTTTCATCTAATAATTTTATGAATGTAAAAATAGTGCGCCCGTTGTTAATACCAAATATAAAATAAAGAAAATTATTAACGTCGACAATCTCCGTAGCAGAGAAAAGTTGAATTGATTCCCAAAATCAAATTTTCCATATTTTAATGTTTAAGTATAGTTTTTAAATGTAAAAAGCTCACCT
>JALUZN010000030.1 GCA_027011835.1 Draconibacterium sp.
GTCGTTTAAGTCTCGAAAATGTCTATTATATCGCACTAATAATTTTGCTGTTTCAGTTTACATTTAGTGTGCTTTGGTTTAAGTGGTTTAAGTTTGGTCCAATAGAGTGGGCATGGCGCTGTTTAACCTATAAAAAGCTGTTTCCAATAAGAAATACAAAAGATGAAAAATGATATCTAAAAGTCGGAAAACTAAGTTATTCCGGGTTTGTTATTATTCTAAAATATTTAATTTACTAAACTAAAAAAGTATGAGTACAACAGTTGTAACCAAAAATTCGAATTGGTGGGTGTCGCTTTTAAAAGGTGTTATGTTAATTATTTTTGGAGCATGGCTTTTTCAGGCGCCAAACGAAAATCTGATTAAATTAAGTTTTGCTTTTGGAGTGTTTATCCTTATTGGAGGATTACTGGAGATTGGTCTCGCGTTTAAATCGCGGAATACGCATGCAAACTGGGACAGAGCACTAACAAGCGGAATTTTAGATCTTCTGCTCGGGGTACTTTTAATGGCGAATCCAAATTTTATTCTTTTTACAATTACTCTATTAATTAGCATTTGGTTGCTTTTTAGAGGAATACTTAGTATTCGTTATGCGTTTCTTCTTAAAAACGATGGAAATGCAAACTGGTTTTGGAGTTTGATTTTTGGGATTTTACTTATTCTTTTTGGTGGCATTTTTGTATGGCACCCCGGTTTTATTGGGTTTACACTTGGCATTTGGGCTGCGTTTGCATTTATTAGTTTAGGAATTTTACGAATTATTTTTGCTTTTAAAAAACCGACTATAAAAACTATCGAAATATAGGTGTTTTCTAAAGTCTGAAGTTTTCTATTTCGAACTTGGGTTCTACCCCAACTTGCCAGCAGTTGGCACCAATTTGCCACATCGTGATTCCGTTCGGACAATCGATGGCAGGGAAAAGTGCTGGAATGTTTGTAGGAATTGCCATCGATAGGAGAGGGTTTACAATGCAGAACAATGAGCCGC
Organism: Draconibacterium sp.; assembly: GCA_027011835.1. Classification (GTDB taxonomy): domain Bacteria; phylum Bacteroidota; class Bacteroidia; order Bacteroidales; family Prolixibacteraceae; genus Draconibacterium. Next base: position 992 of record JALUZN010000030.1, read on the forward strand.
AAGTACAAGTTTCATAATCCAAATGGCATTTACTTTTTTCATTTGCAGTTTAAGACCGGGTGAATAGAACGATCAGTCGGTGGTTGTATTCTTTTTTTATATCCAAAACAAGTACTCAGAAATTAAGTGAACTGTTGAATTACTAAGTCAGTTTGAACGTCTCAAGTTTTACTGATAGATAAAAACCGGTTTATCTTAATATGCCATCAAAAACCAATGTTTTGGGAGGAAGCGGACGGTAGGTTGTTTTGAGGATAAATTTGAAATAAGATGATAAAAAGGATTAATATGAAACCCGGATCGCCGCGGGTTTAAATTTAATGTTGCGGTTAAAAAAGGAGAAATATAAAACTTAATAGAGGACCTCGAAAAAAATGAATTATAAACCACCAGAAATTGTATCTTTAAATAAATTTGCTGATAATGTTGCATTTACTTTTAGAGCCTTTGGATTAAATATTATGAAATTATTTTTGTTTGTATTAATCGTATTAATGCAGGGAATACCCCTTGTAAAAGCACAGACTTTTGAAGAAATACCCATTCCTACCCAAGCCCAGTTAGATTGGCAAAATGCCGAACTGGCTGCATTGGTTTGTATCGATTTGCATGCTTTTGACGGTAAAGTATACAATCAGAAAGAAGCACGCATTACTCCGGTAAAGGATTATAATATTTTTAATCCACAAAAATACGATATGGATCAGTGGATTAAATCGTTGAAAGATGGAGGTTTTAAAATTGCCATTTTAACAGTTAGTCACGAAACCGGATTTTTCTTTTATCAAAGCAATGTTACACCATATTGTATGAAAGCTCTTAAATGGCAGGATGGCAAAGGTGATTTACTTCGTGACTTTAAAAATTCATGTGAAAAATACGATATTCTTCCCGGAGTTTATATCGGTACCCGCTGGAATGCTTTTTATGGTATCCATGATTTTAAAGTAAACGGAGCGGGTAAATTTGCCGCAAACAGGCAAGCCTATTATAACCGGATGATTGAAGAAATAGTCAAGGAGATTTTTACTAATTACGGCGATTGGGCGATTGTTTGGTTTGATGGAGGAGCGCATGGCCCTGAGCAGGGTGGCCCTGATGTATTATCCATATTTGAGAAATACCAGCCTAATTGCCTGTTTTTCCACAACCTGCAACGTGCCGATATGCGTTGGGGCGGAAGCGAAACAGGAACTGTACCCTATCCCTGTTGGGGAACATTCCCATATCCCTCAACTGGAGCTGGTGAGTCTGCTAAAAAGAGATTGCTGCCAATAATTTTCAGCTCTTAAAAACCGGCGACCCTAACGGAAAATATTACATGCCTGCCATGAGTGATGCTCCGCTTCGCGGCAATGGTGGTCACGATTGGTTTTGGGAACCAAACAGAGAGCATCTTATTTTCCCATTAGACAAACTGGTTGATAAGTATTATAAATCAGTTGGGCACAATACCAGTTTGATTTTGGGAGTTACACCGGAGCCAAACGGATTAATGCCCGAACCCGATGTAAAACGATTAAAAGAATTTGGTGACGAAATTAGCAGAAGGTTTTCAGCCCCTGTTGCATCAACTTCCGGTAAGCGAGAAAAATTAAACCTAAAACTTCCCAGGAAGCAAATAGTTAATCAGCTTGTTTTGATGGAGGATATTTCAAAGGGAGAGCGGGTACGTAAATTTATTATTGAGGGAAAAACAAAAAAAGGTTGGCAAACTATTTTTGAAGGTTCTTGCATTGGCCATAAATTTATACACCGGTTCGATGAAATGGAGGTTTCTGCAGTTCGGTTAAATATTTTGGAATCGAAAGGAGAACCACAAATTCTGAACTTTTCTATTTTTAATGTGGAAAATTGAAAATATGTACAAAATTGGATCAATTGCATACAATATATGGAACGGTTACAACTGGGGCAAGAATAATGATAGAAGAACGAAAGTGAATAATTGGTTAAATGAACAGAAGCCGGATATTGTTGCATTTCATGAGCTGTGTGACAATACCCCAGGAAAACTAAAAATAGTATTTTGGGTACATCATTCCGAACTTGTTTCGGAATCTGCTGTTTATTAAAAAGATGCTGAAACATCTTGATGTACATCGAGACCAGCATGACGGTACGCCAACTAATGGCACTAACCTTTCCTGCCTTGTGTCTTGATTTTTATATCTTAATTATAATTTTAAAATATGAATTTTAGCGTAGGAACAATCGACATCATTGTAATAATCGGCTACCTCGCCGGAATAATTTTATTGGGACTTTACACCGTTCGAAAAACGTTGAAAAATCAATCGTCTGATGATTATTTTCTGGCAAGTCGTTCGTTAAAATGGCCAATAATTGGAGCCGCACTTTTTGCTGCCAATATCTCAACCATCCACCTCATTGGGTTTGCCGAGTCGGGGTTTAAATACGGGCTGGTCGACGGGTTGTTCGAGTGGCTGGCCATTCCGTTTTTAATCTTTCTTGGGTTTGTAATTGCCCCCTATTTTTTCCGCAACCGTGTATCCACCATTCCCGAATTGTACGAGCGCTGGTTTAATGGAACCAGCCGTACTTATATGGTGATATTTGCCATTCTTACGGCACTACTTATTCATATCGGTATTAGTTTGTATGCGGGTGCCGCACTCTGTCAAAAGTTTTTTGGGTTGAATGAAACTTACGGAATTATTTTTATTGCCGTACTAACCGGTGTTTATACAATTCTTGGAGGTTTAAAAGCCATTACAACAGTTGAAGCGGTTCAAACGGCACTGCTTATTTTGGGTGCAGTTATTTTAACACTCTTCGGAATTTTTGCGCTACCCGAAGTTGGTATTCACAGTTTTGCCGCATTTAAAGCGCACCTGAAACCCGATACGCTCTCAATTTTACGCCCCACCAACAGTCCTGCCAATCCACCCGAAGGTGGTATTTCGTGGTACTCGGCGCTGCTCGGTTATTTTGTCCTCGGTGCGTGGTATTGGTTTTCCGACCAAACCATTGTACAACGCTCACTGGCATCGCGAACTGAGTACGATGCGCGAATTGGCCCTATGTTTACCGGTTTGCTGAAATTGTTGCCCGTACTCTTTTTCCTGCTGCCCGGCACGCTGGCTTTTGTGCTTTTTGGAAACGAAATTACCGACACAAAACTTACACTGCCGTTTATGATCGACCGCCTTGTTCCGGTTGGAATTAAAGGGCTGATAATAGCCGCACTTCTTGCTGCATTGATGAGTTCGGTCGGTGCAGCAATTAACAGTGCGTCAACACTGTTCTCTATGGATATAGTAAAACGGTTACGCCCAAAAACTACCGACAAAGGATTGGTAATTACCGGACGAATTACCGGAGTTGTTGTGATGACACTGGCAATTATCTGGTCGATAAATGCTAACAAATTTGGCGACACAATTATTTATACGGTAAACTCGCTGGGTGCCATGATTGCCCCGCCAATTGCAGCCGTTTTTCTGCTGGGTATGTTTTGGAAACGGGGAACGGCAAAAGCGGCAAATTTTACCTTTGCAACCGGATTAATAATTGGAATTTTCTTTTTCTTACTCGACTTCCCATTTGAAAATCTTCTGCCTGGTTTCGATTCAATTACAACCGCTCTCGCCAATTTCAACGGATACGAAATTACTCCTTCAACAAAAGCTATTACAATTATTTTCGGCATTGGATTTATGATGCAGGCGTGGTGGAAATATGTCTTTCTTTCAGTAGTATTTGTTGTGGTAAGTTATTTGTCGCCAAAACCTACTGCCGAGCAAATTTCGAATTGCATTACTGTAAGCGAGTTCTGGCCGAAAAAATGGAAAGGAATAAAAGATTTTAGAGTTGTTGGTTTGGCAATTCTTTTGGTTTTGGCAATTCTTTGGATTACCCTCGAGGTGGTTGCGTAACAAAAAAGAGTTAAGATTTTTTGCAAAGCATCATTCTCTCGAAAAGGGGAATCTGTGAACTAAGAACAAATAGAAAATAATTGTAATATAAATGCTTGGTTGGAATGTTCTTCGTATACTTGCGAGGGGAGATGCCAAAAGCAGGCAGAAATAAAGTTGGCACAACTTGGCCGCCAACCAACGGGTATTATGGGGCTCTGCCTCGGGGATAGCTTTAATAATCTTCTTTATTCGAAATATTTTCGTATAAAATAAGTCCACCCCGTATCAACTCTTTTTGATGTATTTTCAATAAAAACGAGTATATATATCAATTGCCATTCACAATCAAACTAACTCGCTAAAATCAATTATAAAATTGTATTTTTGAAGGCATAAACAACAATAATAATAAAATGGAAAAAGTAGTTGAACGATTTATAAAATACGCTAAAGAATATACAACCTCCGACCCCGAAAGCAAAAGTTATCCGAGCACAGCCCGACAACTTACATTTCTGAAAAAACTTGTTGATGAATTAAAAACAGTTGGTTTAAGCGAAGTTGAAATGGATGATTTTGGTTATGTAACAGCAACCATTCCGGCAAATACAGATGACGACGTACAGGTTGTTGGTTTAATTGCTCATGCCGACACGAGTCCCGATTTCTCGGGAGAGAATGTAAAACCGCAAATTATTGAGAATTACGATGGGTCTGTCATTCAGTTAAATAATGGGGTTACTATCGATCCGAATGAATTCCCTGAAATTCTGGATTATACCGGACAATCGATAATTACTGCCGACGGAACAACTCTGCTTGGCGCCGATGATAAAGCAGGTATTGCCGAAATTATTACCACTGCCGAAATTATTTTAAATACGCCCGGAATAAAACACGGTAAAATTCGTCTGGCTTTTACTCCCGACGAAGAGATTGGAAAAGGAACCGACCATTTCGATGTAAAGAAATTCGGAGCCGATTTTGCCTACACGCTCGACGGTGGCGAGATTGGCGAACTGGAGTTTGAAAACTTTAATGCTGCCGGTGCAAAAATTAAAATTCGAGGCCGAAGTGTGCACCCCGGTGCTGCAAAAGATAAAATGGTAAACGCTCTTTTGGTTGCCAATAAACTAATTTCGATGTTGCCTGCAACTCAACGCCCCGAGCATACCGAAGGTTACGAAGGTTTTTATCACTGGCTTTCGTTCAACGGAAATGTTGAGCAGGCTGATTTGCAGTGCTTTATTCGCGACCACGATTTCGAAAAATTCGAAGAAAAGAAAAAGCTCTTGCAAGAAGTGGTAGCACTTATTAATTCTGAATATGGAAAAAATACGGTGGAACTCGATTTGACCGATCAGTATTACAATATGCGCCAAAAAATTGAGCCGGTAATGTACGTTGTCGATATTGCAAAAGAGGCAATGAGTCGAGCCGGAGTGGAACCAAAAGTACGCGCAATTAGGGGCGGAACAGATGGTGCACGACTTTCGTACGACGGGTTGCCGTGCCCGAATATTTTTGCCGGCGGCCATAATTTTCACGGACCGTTCGAGTTTGTGCCAATTCCCTCGATGCTAAAAGCAGTTGACGTTATTTTGAATATTGTTAAGCTGGTGGCCGAAAACAAAAAATAATGTACGAAAGATTTAAATATTTTGCCGAAGAGAATCAGCTTTTTAAGCCGGGGCAAAAAGTATTGCTAACGGTGAGTGGAGGCATCGATAGTATGGTTCTGTTGCATCTGTTCGAGCAGTCGGAGATTGATTACGGTGTGGCGCACTGTAATTTTAAACTGCGCGGTGCCGAGTCGGATGGCGATGAGGAGTTTGTTAAAATAAAGGTGTTGAGCACCGGAGTACCTGCTTTTTTCGAAACGTTCGATACAAAAGATTATGCAGCCGTAAATGGAATCTCGATAGAGATGGCAGCTCGCGAATTGCGTTACAACTTTTTTGAAAAGGTACGTGTTGAAAACAATTTCGATTTAATTGCAACCGCCCACCACCAGGACGATTTAATTGAAACCTTCTTTTTAAATCTTTCGCGGAAAACGGGAATTAAAGGATTGACCGGAATTAAAGCAAAGTCGGGAAGAATAATCAGACCACTGCTTTTTGCAACCCGCAGCGAGATTGAGAAATATTCGCACAACTATTATATCGAGTATCGCGAAGATTCGAGCAATAATGAAATTGTTTTTCAGCGTAATTTCTTGCGGCATAAAATAATTCCGCTGTTTAGCGAATTAAATCCGGCGTTTAAAAAAAATCTGCTGGCGACGGTCGAAAACTTAAAGGATGCCGAGCAGGTATATTTAAAAACATTGGAACGTGAAAAACGGGAAGTAGTTACCGGGAGAACAGACGAAACGGTAATCGATATCGAACAACTTCAAAAATCGGAGTTCCCAAAAATAGTGTTGCACGAAATTTTATCGCAATTCGGGTTTAATGCAACGGTTGTCGATGAGGTGTATTGCAGTCTGACAACCGATTCGGGAAAGCAGTTTTTTTCGAAAACTCATCGTGCATTAAAAGACCGTAATAAGCTGTTTGTTTCGGAGATAAAAAAAGAGGAAGAGAAGATTTATTATATTGAAGAGGAGGATATTGAGCTTTTTGAACCCTTTCATCTTTCCATCGAAAAAATACCTGCCGAAGGTTTCGAAATAATAAAAAAACCGGAAGTTGCCTGTATTGATTTAAACGAAGTAGAGTTTCCGCTGTTAATTCGTAAATGGCGGCAGGGCGACTATTTTCAGCCACTTGGAATGACCGGGTTTAAAAAAGTCAGCGACTTTTTTATCGACCTGAAAATTCCAATTCACCAAAAAGAGAACATCTGGATTTTATGCAGCGGTAAAAAAATTATCTGGATAATGGGACTGCGAATCGATAACCGGTTTAAAGTAAAACCCGAAACTACATCGGTTCTGAAAATTGAGATGTAGGTTTTCCTTTCAGAACCTTTTCGGGGTTACTTTTTTGAATGCAATGCAACGCGGTTTCCTTCACTGTCGATAATAATTGCCAGAAAACCGTGCTCTTCCGAAATTTTTTCTTTCTCTCCAACCACTTTCCCACCGGCTTTGTTAACGCGTGCCAGTTCGTTATTCAAATCTCCCGACGGTGCGGTAAGGTATATCAAAACGCCATTTTTCGACGGGCGGTAAAACTCAGGATGATAAACCAACGATCCGCCGGAGCCGTAACTTCCGTCTTCCCACGGAAACCACGCCATATCGTGATCTCCAATTTTGTTTCGTTTTAATTTTACTTTCAATACATTCTCGTAAAAAGCAATGGCACGTTCCATATTTTCAACAGGAATCTCGAACCAGCCTACAGCATTTTTTTGCATAACTTTAATTTTTACTCTTTTTCAAAAACTATTTTCGAAATCATTAAATTGCCACCTTTGGTCGTGTTACTTTTTATAACAATTTTACCGTCCTGGGTATCTTCGCGCATTATATGAAGTTTTATCCAGCTTCCGTTTTCTTCTTCGTGGCGGTTTAGTTTTACCGGCCTTCCTTCAATCTCAAGCAATCCTTCTCTGCCTTGTCTGTTCCAGTCGTTAAACTGAATGAAGAGCGTTCCTAAAATTCCATCGGGACAATCCAGTTCAACCGTCATATTCGCAGCTGCCCACGCCGAAACGTGATTGTCTTTCCAAACTTCGGCATTCGAAACCGAATAATTGTATCCCTCTTTTAAATTTGCTTTGTCGAGATTTTTATTCCAGGCAACTGCAACATTTTTTTTCGATAAGTTTGATCCGGCATCAATTTCAACTACTGCATTTTTAAACTCATCTGAAACAGATATCTTTTCAGCCTTCGGAATTGTTTTAAAAAGTGTTTTCAGGAACTCTTCCGATACTTCGAGTGTGGGGTTGAATTTGTCGGAACCGGCATATTTCAGTAAACTGTATTTTAGTTGGGCTGCCATTGGATTTGTCTCGTTGTTCAGGTCGTAACCACAAACCAGAAGTTTCCCCTTTCCAACTTTGAATTCAAAAATAGTTCCCATTTTATTGTTCCGGTGAAAGTCGTCTACAACCTGTGCAATAGGTTTGTAATCAGCTGGAAGAGCGTTCAGAATAAAACCTTTTGTCGATTTCCTGAATGGCTCCCACTGCCAGTCGGTGTGCGACGATGTGGGGAAAAAGTCGAACGCCGGATGTTGGTTTTTAAACAGTGTGCCAATGCTGGTTTTTCCCTGCCCGGGGAAGAATGTAAGCGACCAATAGAGCGGGTAAAAATCGATTGGTGCACTGGTTTTTTCGCTGCCCAGATTATTGGCAATTAGTAAAACGGTTTTTCCTTCCCGAAGCGCATCGGAAGCAGATGTGTTGAATGTGGTTGAAACAATAACACGATTTGTATCGATTGCCGGGAGTGTGGCCGAAACAACCCATAAATTCCATTCGTTTTTAAAACGCGTATTTTTTACTTCAACTTTTAGAATTAGCTGTGTGGCTTTTGTTATTCCTTTTAAATTGAGTTTTACATCTCCCAAATTGGTTAACGAACCCACCGGAATATCTTTTACTTTTAAACTATAATCAAGCAACTTCTCTCCGTTTATTGTTGAAATTGAAACATCGATATCGGCATTTTTTATTGGTGCTGCACCAAAATGCGACAACTGCAACCCTGCGCTAAATGTTTCGTTATTGTTCCAGATAAATTTTTCTGTGCGCATCAGTGGAACTGTTTCGTCGAAATGTTCTCTGAATTTATCGGGTGTTGTAATTCCTTTGCTGTCCCAGTGGGCATCGAGCCAGCCAATTAGTGCTTCGCCCTGCCCCTGATAATCTTGCATACTTAACAACTGCACACCGGCACAACTGGCAGTTCGCAAGAACGATTCCGTTTCGTATTTATACATAATCTGGTTGAGCGCGCCCGATGCATTTTTAAAATCGACGTCCTGATCGGCAATGCCGTTTTTTTGCGCCACCGCTTTAAACTCCTCTAAATTACGTGCTTTTAAAACGCCTTTGTATTTGTCTATCTCCGACCAAAGAGGATAAACCGGCCACTGGCCAATTTCGTGCGCAATAATTGGAATATTCATTTGCGAATACGTTTTTTCGAAATCCCAATTTGTACGTGGTCCGTTTAACCCGCGTGTTCTTCCAACGCCATCAATATTGTGTGTGGCCGAATAGTCGTCAACCGGTAAAATTTTACGTGCTGTCGATGCAGCATATAATCTGCGAGGGTCTCTCTTTTTTAGGTCGCCAATCCATTTCCCGAGAACATCGAAATCGGCATTTCCCAGTTCGTTGCCAATGCAAAACATGGTAAACGATGGATTGTTTCCATACGAATTAACCATTCTGTTCATTTCTGCCACCACAAACGAATCGCGGTGAGGTTCGTACCCCAGTCCTTTCGGAAATCCTTTCGTGTTCATCTCCGGTCGGCCACGTGGTGCGTTGTCCACACTCATCCACCAGTCAATCCAAATAGAAGCTTCGGCCTGAATGTAAATTCCAATGCGGTTAGCCGCTTTGAATGCCGCTTCGGGCGGGCACCACGAATGAAAACGTACATGATTTAATCCGTACGATTTGTAAATCTTAAATATGCGTTCCCAATCTTTTATGTCGCACGACGGATAACCGGTCTCGGGAAAGTGGATGCAGTCGAGATTTCCGCGTAAAAAAACAGGTTCATCGTTAATGGTAATATGGGTCCCGTCGTGAGCTATTTTTACAAAACCAAATTCGGAATCTTCACTGTCTGTATATTTTTTTGTTTTTATTGTTGCAGTTAGTTGGTACGTTTTAGGCGTAAATTCGCTCCATTTTTTTAGCCGGTCGTTTAAACTTATCGATAAAATATTTTTATTCGCTCCTTTTTTTAGTTGAATATTGGTAGTGTGTAAAAGCACCTTTTTATTACTTCCGGTTTCGGTTATCAGAATTTTTACAGCAGCTTTTTCTTCGGTCACCGAATGTGTTGTTATTTCAACATCGAGCTGGTCGAGATCGACGTTCGGGAACGTACGAATTTCGGTTATGTTTGTCGGGTCTTTTGCAATCAACTCCATTTTTCCAACAATTCCGTTCCAAATACTTTGTGTGTATTCGCCGTATGCATGACCTTTGTCGCCAATGTTATAAATGGTGTCGTTATCAACTCGTATCGTTAACTCGTGCGTTCCGGGTAGAAGTGTGCCAATGTTATGGATGTGTGCCATTCCTAGCCCGTCTTGTGTGTCGTATTCTTTGCCATCGACAAACAGTTTCGATTGCCATAAAACACGTTCCAATAGTACCGAAATGGTTTTGCCTTTCCAGTTTTCAGGAATTTCTATTTCTCGCTTATACCAGGCTACTCCAATATATTTATAGGTGGGAGTGAGGATGCCAAAATCGGAACCCGATGTTTTTTCACCCAGTCCGGCTTCGGCTAAACTACCCGGTAATTTTATCTGTTGTCCGGTTGAGTTTACATCGCGATGTTCTCCCAACTGAACATTCCATTCACCGCTTATGTCGATGGATTTTTGTGCGTTGCTAAAAAAGGTGGATAACAACACCGTAAGAATTGCGAGTATAATTTTTTTGCTCATTTTTATTGAAGTAATTCGAAAAGTAATTTTGTTTCCGGGTCTATTAGTATCGATTCTATTTTTCCATTAGCCGAAGTTGAGTAAACCGTTTCGCGATCTTTTATTGTTATCGATTTTATCTCAGTTTCTCCGTTTTTATATTGAATTTCAATCTCGAGCGGAAAGGTGAAAAAATAGTTGGGTTGCACCTGTTTTATATTGAAACGTACTTTGTTTTCGGCTTTCTGTTTAAAACTCACCCGAATTTGCGGTTGCCCGGGTTGCCATAACCACTGATGAAAAAAGGTGCTTAAATCTTCTCCGCTTTCCATTTCCATTATTTTTTTGAAATCGGCAGTGAGAGCAGTCGAGTTTTTATAAACGTTGTAGTACGACTGAAGTCCTGCAAAGAAAATTTTATCGCCCAGTTTTTCGCGCAACATATGTAAAACCCAACTTGCTTTTTGGTACGAATTGGGATTTAACAGCCGGTTGTAGTTGGTTACGGTCGTGTCGATGATGGGGGCAAAATTGCGTTTCGAATAGGCAATAACTCGGCGCCGGTCGTTTTTCATTCCGTCTCTAAAAAAATTTTCGCCGTGAAAATGCTGGTTGTAAATATGTGTGAGGTAGGTGGCAAAACCTTCGCTAAGCCAAATGTGATGCCAGTTTTGTTCGGTTACCGAATTGCCAAACCACTGGTGAGCCGTTTCGTGGGCAAAGAGTGCCTCCTCGCTGTTGTTGCCGTTTACCGACCGTTCGGAATAAAAAATACAACTTGCATTTTCCATTCCGCCATAACGGGTTTTCGACTGAACGTGTGCCAACTTTTCGTACGAGTAACGGCCAATAAGTTCTGAATAAAATTTCAATGCTTTTTTGTCGAACGAGTAGTCGGCAAAACCAATCTCTCTGTTCTGTGGAAATACCCATTTGCTCACCGGAATATTTCGATACGAACCACTGTATTGAACGGCAAACCGTGCTACGCCAATTACCATCAGCTTTGTTGCAAGGGGCACACTCTCTTTCCAATGAGTAAGTTTAGTGCTGGTTGTAATATTTGTCTCTTCAACTAAAACGCCATTCGAAATAACCTGGTAACGGTTGGGTGCATAAACTAAAAAATCGAGCGTAGCTTTGTCTGAAGGATGGTCGATAGTGGGGAGCCAATAGCGTGCTCGGTTGGGCCAGTTGTCGCCAAAGAATGTACGGTCGCCAAATTTGTTCTTCGAAATAATCAGCCCGTCGGCAGGAATACCCGAATAATTGATTTCGAGCGATACCTCTTTCTTGTCGATTAATTTTTTTGTGAGTTGAATGGTTAACCTGTTTTTTTTGTGGTTGAATTGTAGCTGATTTCCGTTTTCGGTTACCGAAGAAACAGTCATCCCCATTTTTGTGGAATCGTTAACGTTTACAAAGTCTAAAACGATATTTTTTGTGGGTTTTAACAGTCTTATTGTGGCAATAGTTTTTCCTTCAATCCGGTTTGTCGTGTCGTTCAGGTGTATTTCGAAAGCGTAATGCAGTGCGTCGAGTGTGGCAAAACGTTCAGAATGATTTTGTGCCTTTGATAAAAAGGTGCCGAAAATCAGAAAAAGTAGAAGCAATTTTTGCCTGATAAAACAGGGGAATAATTTATTCATCTTTTAACTCATTTTAAAGTATAACAATCGATTGGTATATTTTTTAGTCTTGTTTCCTTGTCTGGATTTCTTGATAAAAAATTAATATGCGTTTTGTTTAACACTTTGGCAGCGCATCGAAATTTGCTAATCCTCCTTCCGATGTTTCGCGGTAGCGGCTTTGCAGGTCGATACCGGTTTTGTACATTGTTTCTACTACCTCGTCGAAACTAATACGGTGGCGACCATCGGTAAGCAGTGCGTAGTTATTATGGGCAATAGCACGTTCTGCAGCAAATGCATTTCGTTCTATACATGGAATCTGAACCAACCCTGCAACCGGGTCGCAGGTAAGCCCGAGGTGGTGCTCCAGCCCCATTTCAGCCGAATATTCAATCTGAAAAATTGTGCCTCCCATTAATTGTGTTGCTGCTGCCGATGCCATTGCGCACGCTGTGCCAATTTCTCCCTGGCAACCCACTTCAGCTCCCGAAATGGAGGCATTTGTTTTAACAATATTTCCAACTAATCCGGCTGTTGCCAGTGCTTTTAAAATTGAATCTTTGTCCGACTTAAATATCTTTTTTGCATATTTTAAAACGGCAGGAAGAGTTCCGCTCGACCCGCAAGTTGGTGCTGCAACCACTTTCCCTCCGGCAGCATTTTGCTCCGAAACGGCCAGTGCAAAGGAGAACAATTGCGAACGTCTTTTAAATGGTGTGGCATATGTGGCACCTTTTAAATTAAACGATTGCGCTTTTCGCGGCAGCATTAATCCTCCGGGCAAAACGCCGTCGTGGCTTAGCCCTTTTTTAATGCTGTTTTCCATAACGCTCCACACTTCGGCCATATAATTCCAAATATCGTCGTTTTCAAATTCGGCAACATACTCCCAAAGCTGTTTCCCGTTTTTACTGCACCACGTTAAAATGTCGTCCATCTTATTGTGCGGATAGATATCTTTTGTCTCTTTTTTTTTGAAATCATCTATTATGGTTCCGCCACCAACACTGTAAACCGTCCACTTATCAGCTAATTTATTGCTTGAATCAAACGCTTTAAACATCATTCCGTTGGGATGTTTAGGCAGAAATGTTTTTGGCTCCCAAAATATTTTTAATTCTCTGTTTTTAAAGGTCTGTTCAATTACGTAATCGGTTAGGTGTCCTTTTCCGGTGGCTGCTAAACTTCCGTATAATGTAACTTCATAACGGATTGCTTTATCGTTCTTTTTCAGAAAACGGTCGGCAGCTTTTTTAGGCCCCATTGTATGACTGCTCGACGGACCATGACCAATTTTAAATATTTCGCGAATCGATTCCATAATTAACCTGTTTCAAAAGTAAGTTACAATAATAATGATTGTAATTGATTTGATTTCTATTTATTGATGAAATCAGTGTAGTTTTCTTTTTCGTTCTTTATCAGAATGCTATATTTTTTTTATTTCCTGCTTTTGCTTAAATATAATAT
>JALUZN010000031.1 GCA_027011835.1 Draconibacterium sp.
GAATTTTTGTAATTTTTAGGGACACTGCATTATAAAATTATCCTTTACCGTTGGATTTATCCAACGGTAAACAGACAACCCAACAATATCGGGCTTCAGCCCATATTCTAAAAAACAAGTTGGGCTAAACGGTAAAAGATATATCTGTTTTATACAAGTTATTATGGGGAATAAAGAGAGAAGTTATTATAAAAAAACAATAAAAACCCTGTTTTTTTATTTGTACTTTGGCATTTGCAATTTTATTCATAAAAACATTTTAATGTGAAAAAAATAATGCTTTTTACCGATGGCAGTGTGAATGTTCAATCGAAAGTTGGATTTGGGGTGTACTTAATTGTACACGATTTCGAGCAATCTTTAGATTCGCTGAAAAATCTTGTGAATATGCGTAGATTCGAGAATACATCTTCAACAAAATTAGAGTTGCAAACTTTGTTATGGGCGTTAAATGAAATTAAAGATGAAAGACCAAAAGTGATAATTTATACTGATTCGCAGAACATTATTGACTTGCCAGGAAGGCGCGAGCGATTGGAAAAAAATAATTATAGCTCGAAAAAAAACGAGCGCATTAATAATTATAAACTTTATCAAGAGTTTTATCAAATAATCGATTTGTTAGATTATGAATTGGTTAAAGTGCGCGGACATCAGCCGTCTTCAAAAAAGGATAAAGTTCATAAAATTTTTACGCTGGTTGACCGGATTTCGCGAAGTGCTTTGCGCGAAAATGAAACAAGCTTATAGAAATTATTATTTCACATAGTAAAATATACCTTTGCAGCGAATGAGCAAATACGATGTTATAATTATAGGAGCCGGTCCGGCCGGATTGTTAGCTGCCGGCAGGGCAGCCGAATTGGGTGGAAAAGTTTTAGTCCTGGAAAAAATGCGCAACGAAGGGCGCAAATTACTGATTACCGGAAAAGGACGCTGTAACATTACAAACAATGCCACAATTGGCGAATTTATTACTCACGTTTTTCCAAACGGAAAATTTCTGCGCAATGCTTTTTCGCAATACTATTCGGAAGATATTATTAACCTGTTAGAAAAATATGGTGTCGATGTTTCGCTGGAGCGCGGAGGCCGGTATTTTCCAACGAGCAATAAAGCTGCTGATATTTTACGTGCGCTGCTTCAATGGGTAAACGAACTGGGTGTTGAAATAAAAACCGGATACAGGGTTGAAAAACTGCTTGTTGAAGACAACAAAATACAAGGTGTTCGAGCAAATGGCGAGAATTTTTTAGCAAAAAAAGTGATTCTTGCCACGGGTGGAAAATCGTATCCGGCAACGGGTTCAACCGGCGACGGTTACGAACTGGCCCGGCGTGTGGGACATAAAATAGAAAAACCTATCCCGGCACTGGTTCCGGTGGAGACAAAAGGAAGCACCGCACAAAAATTGCAGGGGCTAAATCTGAGAAATGTAAAAGCCGTTGTTTGGATCGACGGCAAAAAAGCAGGCGAAGCTTTTGGCGAAATGATTTTTACACACTTCGGATTGTCTGGCCCAATTATTTTAACCCTCAGCAGGATTATGGTAAAAGCACTTCAAAATGAACAGAAAGTGGAAATTACCATCGATTTAAAACCGGCTCTCGACGAGCAAAAACTCGACAAACGTTTGCAACGCGACTTAAACGAGCACGGCAAAAAACAGTTAATTAATATTTTTAGAAGTTGGTTGCCATCATCGATGATTCCGGTTTTTATTGAACTGCTGCAACTCGACCCCGAAAAAGCGTGTCATCAGGTCTCGGGGAAAGAGCGGAAAAAAATTCGCCATCTGATGAAAAATATGCCTTTTGAGATTTCGCATAATCGCTCGTTTAAAGAGGCAATAATAACTGCAGGCGGAATTCCGACCAACGAAATAAGGCCAAAAACTATGGAATCGAAAATTGTTTCAGGGCTCTATTTTGCCGGCGAAATAATTGATTTAGACGCCGAAACCGGTGGGTACAATTTACAAATTGCCTATTCAACCGGTTGGCTGGCCGGAAATAGTTTGGAATAATAGTGAAAAGCCCCTCTGCCTCCGGCATCTCCCCTAAGGGGAGAATTGAAAAAGAACGGGACATTCTAAAAATGAGAGAGTTATTATCTGATAAATTAGGAAAATCCTAGTCTCAGTGATCAGTCTCAGTAAGAAGGAATTTTATAGTTACATTTAGAAGTACAATTCGTTTTGTTAAGATTGTCTATTATTTTAACGTCACGCTGAACTTGTTTCAGCATCTTCTTCTTTCAATAAATTTTTTCTGTCAACTTTTTGAGTGAAATCTTGAAATGGGAACAATGACAAGTGATATACAATATATCATCGTGTTTAAAAGTTCCCCTTTGGTGGATTTAGGGGCTTGTTACTCAATTATCGTTTTTACCCGTCCCACTTCGCCGGTTTCTAAAAGCACTTTAATTCCGTGCGGATGATTTGGCGATTTGGTCAGAATTCGTTTTACAATTCCATCGGTTAATTCGCCGGTGCGTTGATGATGCTTTTGAACAATCTCAACCTCGCTGCCTACCTCTATATTTTTCCGTTTTCTTCCATCCATAGTTTTTTCTTGTTTGTGCAAATTATATACTCAAACCAATTTAATTTACTTTTTTCAACTCAATCCAAAATGGGAAAATACTCCTGTTTTTTGTTTTATAATACGGTATTAAATCACAATCCATTTTTCTAAGGTGTACATTTTTCATCTCAATTACATCTACACCAACAGTTGTGTTTTCCATCTGATTAATTACGGCTCCTGTTTCAACAACCATTCTCCCTTTCTCCTTAATTGGATGAATGAATTTTACCAAAATATTATACTCTCCCTCTGCAATGTTAACGCGCCACTTTCCATATATCTCTTCCTGCGACCAAATTCCGCGCTCTCCTCCCGCATCGTTTCTATTTAAAATTACAGGATTTTCGTGTTTATCACCAATAAAAATTGGAGGTTGATGAATTAAATTTTCTGAACCAATCAAATTGGAATAGTAAGCATCCAGATTTTTTTTAAGTTCTTTGGCAATACCGGTGTGGCTTTTTACAATATTCGTTTGCTCGTAAGGATCCTTGTCAATATCGTATAGTTCAAAACTATCGATTTCTGCATTGTAATTGGTATAACCCACCAATTTATAGTCTCCTTTCTGAATTGCAATATTATTATACAGTTCGGGGTAGCGTCTTGTCCAGTAAAAGAATAGCGGTCGCTGCTCCCAATTTACCGGTTCATTTTTTATAAGAGGCACTAAACTTTTTCCGTCTATTTCTCTGTCGTGAGGTAACTCAACGTGGCACAATTCAGCAATTGTCGGAAGCACATCGATATGAGCAGCGGTGGTTTCAATTTGCTTTTTCCCATCAAAAACCGACGGCAAACGTAAAAAAAACGGGACACGAACTCCTCCCCTGTAAACACTCCCTTTTCTACCACGCATTCCTGCAATGTACCTCTGTTGTTGGGGGCCGTTATCGGTCATATAAATAACAAGCGTATTTTCGGTCAGCTTTAATTCATCTAATTTCCGAAGCAGTTTTCCAACATTATCGTCGATATTAGAAACCATTGCATACACCCTTCTTGCCGCCTCTTTATCTTTTTCGGTCATTGGCACAAAAGGACGATTATCGTTTTCGAACCCCAAAGCCGGATCGATATCTTTATACATAGAATAATACTTGTCGGGAACCTGCAAAGGTGTATGAGGGGCATTAAATGCCAGGTAACAGAAGAATGGGTTGTTTCTGTTTTTTTCGATAAAACGAATGGCCTGATTGGTAAAAATATCGGTGCAATAACCTTTGTATGCTTCTGTTTTTCCGTTATGCCAAAGAATGGGATCGAAATAGCTTCTATCTCGTAAAAAATAGGTTGTAATATCGCCAACCTGTCCCATTCCTCCCGAAAGATGAATAACAGACTCATCGAATCCCTGATCGTTTGGCCGCGACGGATAATTGTCGCCCAAATGCCACTTTCCAAACACCCCCGACTTGTATCCGTTTTTTTTCAACAATTCGGCAATTGTAATTTCGTTTGCCGCCATTATTGCTCCTCCGTTGTATGTGTCTCTAATTCCTGTTCGTAGCGAAAAGCGCCCCGTCATTAAACTCGAACGAGTTGGTGCGCAAACCGGCGACACATAAAAGTTATTAAACTGAATATTTTCTGTGGCAAATTTATCGATAACCGGAGTTTTAACGTGTGGATTACCGGTAACGCCCAAATCACCAAATCCCTGATCGTCGGCAAGAATTAAAACAATATTTGGATGATTTATATTTTGTGCAAACGTATGAAAAGAGAATTGAATAACGAAAAGTAAAATTACAATTCGTATCCCTTTTTGTCTGTCGAAATTCATTTTACCATAAATCATAATCGAGATCTTTTTAATTAGAAGTTGTTTAAAGTTAACTATCAAGTTATCAATCAACAACAA
>JALUZN010000032.1 GCA_027011835.1 Draconibacterium sp.
TTATAATGCTGTTGGTTAGTTAGTTAGTTAGTTGAAAATTAAAAATAATATGCAACAAACTTAGAAAATAATTATACTTTTATGAAGATTTGAAATGTCCGTTAACGGGTTCTTCGGATGTTTTGAATCAAAAAAAAGAAAAAAAACAATTTTTAGAACCCACCAAAAATTTAACACAATGAAGAATAAAAAAGATTTCCGATTTTTATTTATTATTTGTTTAACCCTTGTTGTTGCAAAACCCGGTTTTTCGCAAATAACAGTAGATGCCGGAAAAGATACAACTTACTGTACTGGATTATGCCCTGATACAATGTATCTGGGAACAAATATATCGATTATAAACGGTGTTGAACCGTATTCGTATAGGTGGGAGTGCAAAGTTGAACTATCTCCAACATTAATATTTACGGCAAGTGATTATTTAAATGATACTACAATTGCTACTCCCTATTTTAAAGATTGGCTTACAGATACAGAAAAGATCAAATTCGTTGTATATGTAACCGACAATGAAGGTAATTCTGCTATGGATAGTATAAATATTGGATTTTCAGGTTGTGGGTGTATAACCGGAACTATTGTTGTTGAAATTAATAAAGGCGATAGTGTTTGGTTAGATGCCGGCAATGAATTACATGGCAAATACAAAAAATGTTTTTGGGAACCTAAATATGGATTAACTCATCCCGACAGCTCTGCTACCTGGTGTAAACCAGAGGTGAAAACTTCATATTCTTTAGTTCAAGTAGACACATTTGGATGTACGTGTTCTTGTCCTATATATGAAATCAGAATTATTTCAAAAAAAGTTATTGAGCCAAACAAAAAATGGATGTATGCAATTGGGCAGGAATACCCGACCCCTGTAATTAATAGGTATGACTGCTTAACTATAGGGGAAGATACGGTCATTTCAAACAAAGAGTATTATAAATTATATAATTTATACAACTGTGAATATGAAAATTCAAACTTAAGGGGATTTATAAGAGAAACTGAAGATGCAAAAGTATATTTCCTGCCTGTAAATGAAAAGCAAGAGTGGTTACTTTATGATTTTGGATTAAATGTTGGAGATAGTATCTATACTGATTGGAACGATAGTTATTTATACATGGATTCTATTGTTACTGATGAAACGAATAAGAAAATTTATTATGTGAGGTTTCAAAATCAATCTATACAATGGATTGAAGAAGTAGGTTCGAACATAGGATTATTAATGGAAAGAATTACAGGAGGCCTACAAATTTTCACCTGTTGCTTTAGGGATGAAGAATTGATTTATAGATTACCTGAATACAGTTCATGCGATATTACTTTGTCAAATGAAGTTAATAAAATGCCTGTACCATTTAATCTTTATCCAAACCCGGCATCAGAAAAAATAAATATCGAAATTAACAAGTCTCCTACAAATGCTTTAACAGGAAAAATTATCGCTATTGATGGAACAACAATAAAATCTTTTAAAATTGATAACAAGCCTAATTACATACTCGACGTTCACTCATTATATCCGGGATTGTATTTCATTCAGATACATTCTGGGGCGGAAACTTACACCCAAAAAGTTATAATCAAATAAATAGCTAATTAATTCAATTATACATTGTTATAAAGTCAAGTTTTAGCTTTAAACTACAATAAAAATTCGTCCCGAATATCATCCATAAAATCAAAAAAATTCTGTTCGAGAAAAGTTATGTTGCTTTCCATAATCCGTATTGCTTCTACCGATTTTTGTGGTAACGACGAACGGCGTCCCATAATCTCTAACGATTTTTGAATACCGTTAACAGTTGCATACGACTCTAAACGTCTGTTTTGAATAATGAAAGGTAAAAAAGTTTGCACTTTTAATGGAAGAGAAACAAAGTTTGAAAGCAACACCGAATGTGCCCAATTTGTATATTTATGTAGGGTTTGGGTTGAAAACCGGCTCCAGTTTTTTGCCAGGAAATGGTCGAAAACAAGGTCGATAATAATTCCCGAATAGAGTCCGAATTCGGGAATAAATGGTTTTTTCGATGCCCTAAATTTTGGATGCGTGTCGGTAAATGTATCGATACGGCGATGCATTAAAATTCCTTCCTGAATTGCTTTTTCGTACGTTTTATATTTTCGCCCTTTTACGTAATCGCCAATAAAATTGCCAACCAGTATTTTTTCGTTTGTCCCCGACAAGTAAAGGTGCGCCAAAAAGTTCATTTTATTTTATCTCTTTTTTACGAAATGAACGGGCAAAATATCGAATTGTTTTTAGCCAACAAAATAAAAAAAAACAAAAAGCTATTTGGTTAAAAAATCTATTTGATTAGCTATGAATTTATTCTATTTTTGGTAGCGCAAAAAAAAAAAAGATAAGTGAAAAATATTGTTGCCTTTGGAGAGATTGTTTGGGATATTTTGCCAAATGGAAGAGTTTTAGGGGGTACACCGCTGAATATGGTTTTCAGGTGGAACTCTTTTGGAGGAAACGGTTTTTTGTTGTCGCGCCTCGGGTACGATAACTCGGGAGATGCTGCGTTAAACAGGATTAAAGAGCTGGGCATTTCCGATAGAAATATTCAAATAGACGATGAATTTCCCACAGGAACAATAAATATTACTTTCGACAGTAATAACGAACCGCACTACGAAGTGGTTCAGGATGTTGCATTCGACCACATTGAGTTTTCTGCTGAAGCGTTAAAACTTGCACGACATACCGACTGTCTTTTTTACGGATTGTTACCGCAGCGTTTTGGCCTTTCGAAAAATACTTTACGCGAACTGCTAAAAGAGTCGCCCGACTCAATCCACTTTTTCGACCTTAAACTGTTCGAACATTTTTTCGATAAAAAGGTGGTTGAAGAGTTGCTTTTAAATTCTAATATTGTTCGAATTAAAGAGAAAGAGATTGCATTTTTAGAGCGTGAACTAAAATTAAATCATTCAGAATACATTGAGGAGTTTGGCGCAACGCTGGCAAAAAAATACAAACTCGATTTGGTATTAATTACCCGCGGGTCGAAAGGTGTTTTTGCATTTCATAAAACCGACGGAGTATTTTACGATGCCGGCTATAAAATTACAATGGTCGATAATATTGGCTCGGGTGTTGCATTTTTAGCTGCCTTTTTGCACTCCTATTTGCTCGGGCACACACTGCAAGAGTCGTTAAGTTTTGGTAATGCAGCCGGCGCATTAAATACAACAAAGCGAGGTGCAACCGAATTTTTCGATAAAAAGGCAGTGTACAATTTTATGTCATATAACCGGCAATAGTTTACGGGTATTCGGGGTATATGAATTTCTTATTAGAAAAACAATACTTTTAAACATTTAAATTTCGGAAACAAAAACTTCGCTTTTTGTGTTTAAGCTGATAAACAGTTTATTATGAAACGAAAAGCAGATGAGATTACCCGGGAACTTTTAGAGCGGTTGTGGTTGCAATACATAAAACGAGTTTCGTATGCCGATAAATATCGTGAAATGGTTCTGCAACGCGGAGGGAACGTAGTAACCGACCATATTGCCCTGCGTACATTTAATACGCACACCGGCGAGCAACCCGAAGGAATTCGAGCAATAAAACATATTCTTACCTGTTTGGGTTACCAACCGGCAGCCAAATATAAGTTCGAGAAAAAACGACTTAATGCCGTTCATTTCGAATACCAGGGCGACAACTTTCCTAAAATATTTGTCAGTCAGCTTGAAGTTAATCAGCTCCCCGATTGGGCACAAAAAATTATCAATAAAACGGTAAAAGACACACCCTATATTTTGTCGAATAACAGCATTGAACTGCTTGCCACATTACGCGACGATGGAGAATTGCCAAAAGAAGCTGCCGAACTTTTAATTACCGATTTAACTCAATATTTCCGGCGCCCATGGAAAATTCCTCAAAAGGGAGATGTTATTAAACTGAACGATGTGTCGCAATATGCAGCTTGGGTTTTGTTGCACGGAAATTCGGTGAACCATTTTACTGCCCTTATAAATGAACAGAATGTTGCCGAGTGGCCCGATTTGGAAACCACCTGCCGGGCACTTGCTGCAGCAGGCATTCCAATGAAAGAGCATATTGAAGGTAAAAAGGGAAGCAAATTGCAACAGTCGGCAACGCAGGCAGTAAAAGAAGGAGTAGAAGTGAAGGGTGAATACGGAGTTGAAAAAATTCGTTGGACCTACGCATATTACGAGCTGGCACAACGCGGCTTTATTGAAGAGAACGGGCAGAAGAAACTATTCCAGGGCTTCTTGGGCGAACAGGCAATTCACCTTTTCGATATGACAAGAACCCGCGATAATTAGGGGTCGTATTCTTTATATAAATCGGGAACAAAAGTCATCTCTTCGAGCGGAGGCCGAACATACGATTTATTCTCGGTGCGCGGAGGAAGTTTAATCGGCTCGGGAGTTAAATCTTCGTAAGGAATTT
>JALUZN010000033.1 GCA_027011835.1 Draconibacterium sp.
CTCTTATAGTTATTTTGGGAGGATTATTGATAATATCAAGTAGTAATTCATACTCCCAAGAGAAACAAAAAAAATTGGAAATCGGGGCTTATAATACCGATGAGTTTTCAGTTAGATATAAATTTGGAAATGAAAATAGACTTTTCAGAATTAGTTTACTCTCTTTAGGGTTAAGTTCTTCTAAGGTTTCAAATGAAGAAGATACAAATACAAATGTTAATGCAGGAATTGGTTTTGGAATTGAATTTCCAAAACAACTTAATGAAAAAATGACTGTTTATTACGGAACTGAATTACAAGGTCAAATCAACATCAAAGAGAAAAAAGTTAACCAGTCATATCAGTTCGCATTAAATGGCATATTGGGTTTTACCTATTCATTTAATGAAGTTATAGGGTTGGGAGCTGAAATAACACCTGGTATTTCTTATAACTATTTTAACCAAAATGATGTTACTTCAAATATTTTGAAATTTGGATTTACAAACCAAGGTGCAGCATTGGTTTTAAGTTTTAGTTTTTAATAATCATCTTAACAAAAAAAATGAAAACAATAAAATTCATATTAGCCTTTCTAACAATCTTTTTCTCTTCTATTACATTTAGTTTTTCTCAATCGTACGGTGTTAACTGGTCGGGAGATGAATCTCCTTGCCCGGGGTCAATTAAGTCTTATGATATTTCAGGAGAATATGTTGATGAATATGGAAATTCCCAAGGCGTATTTATTGAATCAACAGAGAATTGGAATGTTGTGGGTGGGACTATTACAGCAGGTGGTTATAATGGGGATATTTGGGTAACTGTTCAATGGGATGATACATTAACAGCAGAAATCTCAGTAAAGGTTACATTACAAAAAGTATCTGCTTCACATACTAATAATGTAATTAATGATACATTGGATGTAAAAGTTAATTCTTTATATAATTATACTCCAACCGGTAATGACGTTGTAATAAATTACGGGGATGATACTGAACAAACAATATCAATAGACCCAATTAAATATCCTGATGATAGCGAAACAAGTATTTATAAATGGATTATTCCTATTGGTTGGATACATTCCGGTTCAACAAGTGACGGAACAACTCCATTCACAACTAACTCATCCTCAATTACTGTAACACCAGACAGAGGGTGTAGCGGTAACGCAACTATTTCTGTGTATGGAAAGAATAGTAAATGTCCAGGGAAAGAAGATACTGAAATTAAAACAATAACTGTTTCCCGTGTTTGGCCTACAATTATAATATCTGGCCCAAATGTAATTTGTGGTACTGGAAATTATTCAATAAGTTTACCTCTAAACATTAATGTTTACTGGGAGGCCACATCGCATTTGACTTTGGTTTCTGGCCAGGGAACAAGTACTGCTACTTTTTCTAAAGATGATTCAGGATCATCACAAATATCTGCTAGATTAACTGTGGATGGTTGTTCTGGAATAAGTAATATAATTACAAAAGATGTTTGTGTAGGAACACCAACACCAACCATATCCTCAACCTGGAGCGAAGCATGTAACTGTTATGTTTCGGACCCCTTAGAAACCTTTACAACTTACGATTGGGATATGATTACGTGTAATCCTTCTACCAGTTCTACAGATTACGTTTGGGAAGTATGGGGTTACGAATTACCAATGTTTGCCCAGCAAAGTGAGACAACAAATGTGATGGAAACAACCTTTCCTTATACGGCTTACGGCAAACATTTAAGCTATACATTTTACGATGCTCAATATTATACAATAAAAGCAAAACAACGCTTATGCAGTAGTTGGAGTAGCTGGGCAACAAAATATGTAACTGTAGGCGAAAGTTTAATCATGATAATTTCCCCTAATCCAACTAACGGAGAAACAACTATCTCATTTAAATCAAATTCAAAAAGAACAACTTTCGACGAAAATGTAGAGTGGGAATTGGAAATATTTGCCCAAACGCAATTACTAAAAGAGAAAAAGACCAAACTAACAGGCAACAGCACAACAATACAAACAGCCGGTTGGAAAGATGGAATTTACACGGCACGCGTAAAATTCAGAATAAAAGATAAACCGGATAAAATTATTACCGGTAAACTTATTGTTAAAAGATAGTTTTTAGTAGTTGTTCGGGGAGCGAATTCGAATACAAAAAATTCACGGCGTGAGTTTTTGCAAATTACAACGCAATTATTAATCTTCCTTGCTGTTTGGTTACAACTCACACCGTGAAGACAATAAGAAAGCTACACTCCCTTTATTCGTATTGAGGGTTTCGCTCAAAGCGAAGCCCTCAATTTGCATAAAAAACTATTCGCGGCGCAACTTCGAGTCGAGCTCTGGATTAGCTAATAAATTTCTACCCAGCCTGCACAATCTTATTAATTCATTTTTACCTTTTTACTGCACCCCAAACAATAAAAGCCCGAATCAAATTGAATTCAATATATTTGTGGGAAATTATTTTAAAACAAAACCGTTCACCGAAGTGAACGGCTAAAATAAGAAGAGATTTGAATAGTTTCAGTATTTTTTGCCGTCAGCTAAAGCTGACGGAATTGGTGAACAGGCAGACAAAAGGGCTTTAGCCCGACATTTAATTCTATTAGTTAAGTGCCTAATTCAAATAAATTATTTGATTTTGTCTTTTTACTTGATTCTTTTCATCTTGATACTAAAATAAAAACTATGAAACTTTGGGATAAAGGAACACCGGTAAACAAAGCTATTGAGGATTTTACAGTTGGCAAAGACCGCGAACTCGATCTGTATCTGGCGCAATACGATATTTTAGGTTCGATGGCGCATGTTACCATGCTCGAATCGGTGGGGCTGATTAAGAAAGAGGAGCTGCCGGTTTTACTCGGGAAATTAAAGGAACTCTATTCCGAAGCAGTAAAAGGCAACTTCGAAATTGAAGAGGGTGTTGAAGATGTTCATTCGCAAGTGGAGTTTCTGCTTACAAAAGAGCTGGGCGATTTGGGTAAAAAAATCCATAGTGGCCGCTCGCGCAACGATCAGGTTTTGCTCGACCTAAAGCTTTTTACCCGCGATGCAATAAAAGAGATTGTTGAAAGTACCACCGAACTGATTGATGTGCTACTCGAGCGCAGTAACGAAACCAAAGACATTTTAATGCCCGGCTACACACATTTGCAGGTTGCCATGCCGTCGTCGTTCGGGTTGTGGTTTAGCGCCTACTCCGAGAGTTTAATCGACGATCTGGAAATTCTCCTTTCGGCCTATAAAGTTACCAACCAAAACCCGCTGGGCTCGGCTGCCGGTTATGGCTCGTCGTTTCCTCTCGACCGCCAAATGACAACCGATTTGCTGGGATTTAACAAAATGAATTACAACGTGGTTTACGCCCAAATGGGACGCGGGAAAGTGGAGAAAATAGTAACCTTTGCCGTGGGAAATCTGGCTTCCACACTTTCGAAACTGGCGTACGACGTGTGTCTGTTTATGAGTCAGAATTTTGGATTTGTAACACTGCCGGCAGAATTTACAACTGGGTCGAGTATTATGCCGCACAAAAAAAACCCCGATGTTTTTGAATTGATTCGCGCACGAAGTAACAAACTGCAAGGTATCTCGGGTCAAATTTCGCTGATAACAAACAACCTGCCAAGTGGGTATTTCCGCGACCTGCAAATGGTAAAAGAGATTTTCCTCCCCTCGTTTAAAGAGATGAACGACAGCCTGAAAATTGCAACGCTCGCACTAAAAGAGATGACCGTAAACGAAAAAATACTAGACGACCCAAAATACAATTATCTTTTTAGTGTTGAAGCCGTAAATAAATTGGTTTTAGATGGAGTTCCGTTTCGCGAAGCCTACAAACAGGTGGGAGCCAAAATTGAAAGCGGTAGTTTTCAGCCTGAAAAAAAGGTGGAACATTCGCACGAAGGAAGCGTGGGAAATCTCTGTTTAGATAAAATTACGGAGAGTAAAAAAGAGGTACTTCGCAATTTTAACTTCAACAAAACTGAGGAGGCAATTCAACAATTATTGAGATAAAATAAAACTGTTCAAAAACAGAGAAAGAATAAGATTTATTTGCTTTCTTATTTCGTTGAAAAAAGCCAATTTTCCCCTGTAAAATAAAGTTAAGAGTATGTTATTTAACACATAAATACTTAGCGCAAATTGTGAATTTTGAAGCGATTGACTATTTTTGGTATCACTTCGTAAGAGAAATAATAATTTTACTTTCAAATTCAATGCTAACCGATGATATTTAACCGGTTAGTTGATTTTGTATATACTGTTGACATAAAAAATAAAGGAATGATAGAAACGAGATTACCTGAAGCTCAGGGATTATATAATCCTGAAAATGAACATGAGAATTGTGGGATAGGATTTGTTGCAGATATTAAAGGTAAACCCTCGCACGAGATTTTGAAACGCGGACTCGAAGTTTTACGGAATATGGATCACCGCGGTGCAATGGGAGCCGACAATTCGTCGGGCGACGGAGCCGGAATTTTACTTCAAATTCCTCACCAGTTTATAACCGAAGTATTAAAGCTCAGAGTAGGTGAAGCAGGAAAATACGGAACCGGTCTGATTTTTTTGCCTAAAGATGAAATGGAGGCAGATGTTTGTCTTGATATTTTAACAAAACAGATTGAAGATGAAGGCTTAAAACTTGTGAGTTACCGCGATGTACCTGTCGACACATCGGTGCCGGGAGAAATTGCAAAAACCACTGAACCCACCATTAAACAGGTATTTGTTCGTGCAAATTTAGAAACCGACGCACTCGAAAGAAAACTCTATATTGTTCGGAAACTTACAGAAAAAGCAGTTGCCAAATCGGAATTAAAATACAAAGAGAGCTTTTATCAGCCCAGCTTTTCGGCAAAAATAATTGTCTATAAAGGAATGTTAACGCCGGCACAGCTTCGCAACTACTACCTCGATTTTAGGAACGAAAAATTTAAAAGTGCCATTTCGCTGGTTCACTCTCGTTTTAGCACCAACACTTTCCCCACATGGGATTTAGCCCAACCTTTCCGTATGGTGGCTCACAACGGCGAAATAAATACTGTAAAAGGAAACCGTTTGTGGATGCAGGCACGCGAAGGATTAATGAAATCGGAAGTATTTGGCGATGACCTGAAAAAACTGCTTCCGGTAATTGAACCGGGAAAATCCGACTCGGCATCATTCGATAATGTTTTGGAGTTTTTGCACCTCACCGGTCGCTCGCTTCCACACACATTATGTATGATGATTCCGGAATCGTTCAATCAGAAAAACCCAATTCCCGAAAGTTTAAAAGCATTTTACGAGTACCACTCAACCATTATGGAACCATGGGACGGACCGGCATCGATGGTTTTTTCCGATGGAAGATATATTGGCGGAACGCTCGACAGAAACGGTTTGCGCCCGTCGCGATATATCATTACAAAAAACGGATTGGTGGTAATGGGCTCCGAAGTTGGCGTTCAAACTTTTGCCCCCGAAGAGATAAAAGAGAAAGGCCGTTTACGTCCCGGAAAATTACTATTGGTTGATACGCAACTCGGAATAATAATCCCCGACGAAGAGGTAAAAAGTCAATTAAGTCATCGCAATCCATACGACATGTGGTTAAAAGAGAACCGCATGAGTATGAAAGAGATAAAAGTTAAAAAGCGGGTATCATCCTCAATCGATAATTTCAAAACGGTTTCAAAACTTTTTGGCTATTCGAAAGAGGATATGTACGAACTGATTAAACCCATGAGTATGAATGGTGCAGAACCAACCAGCTCGATGGGGAACGACGCACCACCTGCAGTATTTTCAGATAAGCCCAAACGCCTTTTCGACTACTTTAAGCAGATGTTTGCTCAGGTTACCAATCCTCCAATCGACCCGATTCGCGAAGGACTGGTTATGTCGCTCGAGAATTATATCGGCTCTTTGCAATCGAACATATTATACGAAAGCCCTGAGCATTGCAAAATGATTAAGTTTTCGAGCCCGGTAATTACCAATACCGATTTGGGTAAGATAAAAGATTTGAAGGATGAGATGTTTACACACAAAACCATCCCGATGATGTTTGAGGTAAAAAAAGGCAAAAAAGGATTCGAAGCAGCCATTGAACAAATGCTTGCCGATGCCGAAAAAGCCGTTGATGACAAGAAAAATTACATTATTCTTACCGACCGGAAAGTTTCGGAAGAGTACGCTCCTATCCCTTCGTTGCTGGCAGTTGCTGCCGTTCATCACCACCTCATAAAAAAACAAAAACGTATGCAGGTTGGGCTTATTGTTGAAACCGGAGAGGTTCGCGAAATAAACCACTTTGCACTCCTTTTGGGATTTGGCGCAAGTATTATTAATCCGTATGTGGCTTTTGCCGCAATCGACCACATGGTGAAGGAGGGAAAAATAGATTTAGAGTATAAAGTTGCACGCAAAAACTATATTAAAGCTGTTAATAAAGGGCTGCTGAAAATTCTATCGAAAATGGGTATCTCAACTCTGCGCAGCTATCACGGAGCACAAATTTTTGAAGCAATTGGTGTAAGCCATAAATTAATTGACAAATATTTTACAGGAACCACAACAAAAATAGGCGGAGTTGGGATTGAAGAGATCTATAAAGAGACGGTTATGTTTCACGAAGAAGCCTACAAAAAAGACACTACTCCCGAACCCTTCCGGTTCGAAAGTAATGGAGTTTATTCGTGGCGTAAATATGGCGAGCATCACGCCTGGAACCCCGAATCGATTGGGCTGCTTCAGTGGGCAACCAGAACAAACGACTTTAGCAAGTTTAAAGAATATACAGCTCTTGTTGATAAGCAAAACAGTAAACCCGCATTCATCAGAAGTTGTTTTAAGCTAAAAAGAAGTCCAATTCCGATTGACAGAGTTGAACCGGCTGAGGAGATAATGAAACGCTTTGTTACCGGAGCTATGTCGTACGGATCGATAAGCAGGGAAGCACACGAAGCACTGGCTGTAGCAATGAATACAGTTGGCGGACGAAGTAACACCGGTGAAGGTGGTGAAGATCCCGACCGTTTTGGTAGCTTAAAAAACAGTAAAATTAAACAAATTGCCTCGGGACGTTTTGGTGTTACCAACAACTACCTTACCAATGCCGACGAGCTGCAAATAAAAATAGCACAGGGTGCAAAACCCGGAGAAGGCGGACAGTTGCCCGGATACAAGGTGAATAAGATTATTGCCAAAACCCGGAAATCAACACCCGGAATTACATTAATATCTCCACCACCCCACCACGATATTTATTCAATCGAAGATTTGGCACAGCTGATTTACGATTTAAAAATAACAAATCCGAAAGCAAAAGTATCGGTTAAACTGGTCTCGGAAGATGGCGTTGGAACCATTGCTGCCGGAGTTGCAAAAGCATTTTCCGATATTATTATTATTGCCGGCGCCGACGGAGGTACAGGCGCGAGTCCG
Source organism: Draconibacterium sp. (assembly GCA_027011835.1). Lineage (GTDB taxonomy): Bacteria > Bacteroidota > Bacteroidia > Bacteroidales > Prolixibacteraceae > Draconibacterium. The sequence continues at coordinate 7,433 of JALUZN010000033.1, forward strand.
GCAAGTTCGATTAAACACGCCGGATTACCGGTAGAGTTAGGAATTGCCGAAGCCCAGCAAACATTGGTTTTAAACAACCTTCGTGGAAGGGTAAAATTACAGGTCGACGGGCAGTTAAAAACCGGTCGCGACGTGGTTACTCTTGCATGTATGGGTGGCGAAGAATTTGGCTTTGCAACATCGGCATTAATTGTACTGGGTTGTGTAATGATGCGTAAATGCCATCTGAATACCTGTCCGGCAGGAATTGCAACGCAGGATAAAAATTTACGCAAACGGTTTATCGGAAAATCAGATTACCTCGTTAACTTCTTCCGGTTTCTATCTGAAGAAATCCGCGAGTACCTTGCCGAAATGGGATTCGAGAAATTCGACGATATTGTTGGTCGTACCGACTTGCTCGAGATTAACGAAAGTGTTCACAACTGGAAAATGAAAAATGTCGATTTTTCGAAGTTATTGTACATGCCAAAACAGGCCAAAGAGTACCCCATTCACAATACACAGTTAAACACCAATCCAAACAGCGAGCATTTAGACAAAACGCTAATAAAAGAGGCAAAACGCGCAATAAAAGGCGCCGAGAAAGTTTGGCTTTCGCACGACATTGTAAATGTCGACCGAACAATTGGGGCAATGCTTTCGGGAGAAATTTCGCGCCGGTACGGAGAAAATGGATTACCGAAAGATACCATTAACTGCACTTTCCACGGAACTGCCGGACAAAGTTTCGGCGCATTCCTGGTAAAAGGAGTAACATTCCGTTTAGAAGGCGATGCAAACGATTATATAGGAAAAGGATTATCGGGGGGTAAAATAGTTGTTGTGCCACCAACCGGTTCAACATTCAAACCCGAAAACAATATTATTATTGGCAACACCTCGTTTTATGGAGCCACAAAAGGAGAAGCTTACATACGCGGAGTTGCGGGCGAACGTTTTTGCGTAAGAAACTCGGGAGCCAAGGCTGTAATTGAAGGCACCGGCGACCACTGTTGCGAATACATGACCGGTGGGCGCGTTGTTGTGCTCGGGAAAACCGGAAGAAACTTTGCCGCCGGAATGAGTGGCGGAATTGCATACATTCTCGACGAAGCGGGAGACTTCGACTACTACTGCAACCGCGGATTGGTTGATTTGGTTCCGGTTGAAGACAATGCCGACATTAAAGAGCTGCAAAAATTAATCAGCAACCACCTACTTTATACACAAAGTACGCTGGCATCAGAAATTCTGACCAACTGGGAAGAGTACCTTCCAATGTTTGTAAAAGTTATTCCTTTTGAGTACAAGAAAGTTTTGGAAGAACAGAAACTGAAGGAGTTACAAAAGAAACTACAAATGACCGAAGACGATCCTTCGCGCCACGAGTAGAAAAACATTTCATTAACAGAGATAAAAAAACAAGATATGGCAGATCCAAAAGGATTTATGAATGTTGCTCGCAAAGAAGCGGGATATCGACCTACAAAAGAGAGAATTTACGATTATGGAGAGGTTGAACAAACCCTTGATGAAAAAGACAGGCTTTTACAAGCTTCGCGCTGTATGGATTGCGGAGTTCCGTTTTGCCACTGGGGTTGTCCGGTAGGAAGTAAAATTCCGGAATGGCAGGATGCCGTTTACAGGGGAAGAAAAGAGGAGGCCTATTTTATTCTTCATTCAACCAACAGTTTCCCCGAAATAACCGGAAGAATTTGTCCCGCCCCCTGCGAAAAGTCGTGCGTACTTGCTATTCACGAAGAGGCAGTTACCATACGCGAAAACGAATGTGCAACAGTAGAACAAGCTTTCGATGCGGGAATTATTACCGCAAATCCGCCACAGAAACGCACCGGAAAAAAGGTTGCCGTAATTGGCTCCGGTCCTGCCGGACTTGCAACAGCCGACCTGCTTAACCGCGCCGGCCACCTGGTTACTGTTTTCGAAAAAAACAACGCCATAGGAGGTTTGCTCCGCTACGGCATCCCCGATTTTAAACTGAACAAAAGAGTAATAGAACGAAGACTCGATATTTTTAAAGAAGAGGGAATCGAGTTTAAAACAGGAGTTAATGTTGGAATTGATATTTCGAAAGAGGAACTGCTTGACAATTTCGATGCAATAGTTCTCGCGGTAGGTGCCGAGAAACCTCGTAATCTTGAGATTGAAGGCCGCGATTTGGAAGGCGTTCATTTTGCTCTCGAATTTCTAATTCAACAAAACAAAGTGGTTGCCGGACAGGAAATTCCGGAAGAGGAACGGATTTTTGTTAAAGATAAAAACGTACTAATTATTGGTGGCGGCGATACCGGCTCCGATTGCGTTGGAACTTCGGTTAGACAAAAAGCAAATTCGATTACTCAAATCGAGATTTTACCAAAACCTCCCGAAGAGCGTGCCGAGAATAATCCCTGGCCATATTGGCCGCAAGTACTGCGTACATCAAGCTCGCACAAAGAGGGCTGCGAACGCCGCTGGAGCATCTCAACCAAACGGTTTATTGGCGAAAATGGCAAATTAAAACAAGCCGAACTTGTAAAAGTTGAATGGAATAAAGACGACAACGGACGCTGGGTAATGAACGAAGTTGAAGGCACAAATGAAATTATTGATGTCGATTTTGTTTTCCTTTCAATGGGATTTACACAACCGGTTCACTCGGGACTGCTCGAAAGTTTGGGCATTGAATTCGACGAACGTGGAAACGTAAAAGTAAACGATAAAAAACAGACCTCGGTTGAAAAGATATTTGCTGCCGGCGATGCCGAAAAAGGTGCAAGTTTAGTTGTTCACGCAATAAATGCAGGAAATATTGCCGCCCGAAATGTAGACGAATTTTTAAGAAAAAAATAGTTCGCCTGTTCTTTTAATCTTCAGTTTCGAAAAGAAACCCGTTCTTTTAAAAAGAACGGGTTTCTTTTTTTAATACATAAAATGAGGTGTAAAAATTAGTTTGTTTTCAAATTAGTAAAACGGGGAAGAATCCAATTGCTTCCTTTCAAAAATATGAGTTTAAATACCCTTAAAAAGAATAATCTGACAGAATTTGGGTTACAGTTTCAAAAAAATATTTATGGAATCACTATTGTCCAAGATAATTATTGAGATTGCTTCTTCCTCGTTCCTCGTCATCGCAATGACGTTAGTTTCAGATATTTGCCAGATTAAGGAACATTAAGAATAACTTCGTTCACAAAGCAAGCCCAAACACGCACAATCAATATACAACCGGCGTCATTGCAAGCCCTGCGAAGCAATATCATATTTTACACGGACACCAATGTTATGGAATAAGGAACGGTTTTAACCAGGAGAAAAGTGGTTGTAGGCAGCAGAGGAAAAGTAAAAGTTACATCGGGTGGCTGTTAACCCATTTTCAGATCGGAAGGATTATTCAGATTGTGAAATATCTTCGGGTATTTCGCAATCCAATTCTCCGAGTCAACCCATTTCGTATTTACCTCATTTAGCAGGTTCTGCATTTTGTAATTACCCGAGTTTAGCTGCTTTTGCATGGCAGGCAAACAACTTTTGTTGTAAAACGCAATTAAAGGTTCGCTCCCTTTTTTATGAACAGGAACAACTGCATCGACCCCCACTAATTCATTTTCTAATGCTGAAATAAAATCGTGCTGAACAAATGGAGAATCGACACTTAAAACAAAATTCCATTCAGTTTCCGACTGTTTTAAACACGAAAATATTCCTCCCAGTGGACCACAATTCAAAACCTCATCGTTAACAACTTTAATTTTCAGACGACTGAGTTCGCTGCTGTTTGAGCTAATTAATAACAACGGGAAATGGATATGCAACAAATCTATTGCATGGTTTAACAATGTTTTTCCCTCAAATTCAAGAAAGGTTTTGTCGGTTCCCATTCGCGAACTTTTGCCACCCGCTAAAATAATTCCGGTAATTTGCATAGGTCAAAAATACTCAAAAAAAAAGCCCCGGAAAACCCGAGGCTAAAAAGGGTGGAAGATGGGATTTGAACCCACGACCTCCGGAACCACAATCCGGCGTTCTAACCAACTGAACTACATCCACCGTGTAATTTTGAGGTGCAAATATAATATTTTATTTATTTCAAAATCAAAAAAAATAAAGAAATCGAAATACTGTTTACAAATCATTATTTTTGAGGAAATTTAATTCGTATGAGAAACAAGAAGTTTAACTCAATCGTCTGCTTTGGCGAAGTTCTTTGGGACATGCTGCCAACAGGAGCAAAACCCGGAGGAGCACCATTAAACGTTGCCATTCATTTGAAAAAACAGGGGCTCAATCCGTTGCTTATCAGCAAAGTTGGAAACGATAAAGACGGGGAAAAGCTTCTCGAATTTCTGCGCAATTCGGGGTTAAACACAAACCTTATTCAAACTGACAATACATTTCCAACCAGCCAGGTTTTGGTTCATCTCGATACATATAAAAATGCAACATACGAAATTTGCGAACCGGTTGCCTGGGATAACATTGAAATTACGCAGGGAATAAATGATGCACTAAAAAACACCGGATTAATTATTTACGGGTCGTTAGCTTCACGAAACAAAACAACTCGAAAAACACTGTTGCAGATGCTAAAAACCTCGAGCGCAACTCGCTTGGTCGATATTAATTTAAGGGCTCCTTACGACAAACGCGAATGGGTTGAAGAGTTATTACGTATTTCTGATTTTGCAAAACTAAACGACGATGAACTAAAAATAATTGCCGGTTGGTATGTCATTAATGGAGACAACCCCAAATTAATAAAATGGCTTGCAAATATTTATAACTGTGAAACGGTGTGCGTTACCCGCGGAGAAAATGGTGCAATTATTTATTCGGCAGGAGAGGTTTTCGAACACAACGGCTTTAAAGTTACTGTTGCCGATACAGTTGGAGCCGGCGACTCATTTTTAGCAAGTCTGGTAAATAGTCTTTCAAAAAATATTAGTGTACCCGAAGCATTAGAAAAAGCCTGTGCAACAGGAGCATTTGTTACTTCGCAAAACGGTGCTGTTCCTAATTATTCCGAAAAAGATATTCAAGAATTAATTAGGGTTTGATGAATAGCTCAGGTATGCGTCAGATCTGGACTTTGTGAAACACAGAAACAGACAAGCATCAATAAAGATATAATAGCTGGACACATTTTACAATCATTTTTCGTTGCTCAATATTTAGTACAGCATTGATTTTTTTACTAACTTTGGAGTACAAACAAAAATGATATGTTATGAAAAAAGTTATTATTATTCTTTTACTGGCTTTTTTTCTTACTCAAATTAACGGCTATTGTCAATACATAGAAATTACTGATGATGAAAACGGCGATTGGACAGAACAAAATGTAACACTTTACAATACATCCGAAGCGGATATTATGGTTCGTACCGGTGATATTGATAACCTCGGCTTTGGATGGCCTGCTGAGTTTGACCCTTTTTCAGGTACGTCAACACCGTCACATGGATATCCATGGACGGCTGATTCAACTGATGCTTCAGGTACAGACAGAATAATGGTTGTGAGTAGTTACAATGGCTCACCTCCTCACGGGCAAGATGGTTATACTTATTATACCTCCCGTCCTGAAAACTCACCAAGGCCAATATTACTCACATATGATCTGAAAAACTTGGAACTGAAATCAGCTGTTCTACAAATTTTTGTTGATGATTTTCAGGCATCTATTTGGGGAGCCAACTATTTTGTAACTATCAATGGTGTTAATGCACCTTATATCGCCAGTGTTATTAATAGTTTGTCTCAAACCGGACCTGTAGGAAAAATAATTAACGTAACTATTCCTGAAGAACATTTGTATTTACTTGAGAGTGGGTCTATGAATATATTGGTTAACGATACAACAACAGGAGCGGGCGATGGATATGCAATTGATTTTGTTAAACTGCTCATTAACCCAACAAAATTTACTTATACAGCTAAGGTATATGGATTTGTCACAGATGCTGCTACCTCTAACCCTATTGAGAATGCAATTGTAACAGCATCGGGTTCAGGAGAAATACTTACTGATGAAAATGGTTATTTTTATTTCGATACAATCCCTGCAGGAATCACTCAACTTACTGCTACTAAATTTAGTTATGATACTACTACTTTTATTGTTGATCTGACAGTAAATGATTCAATCAGACAAGATTTTACACTTAACGAGATTATTGATGCAGAGTTTGTAGCTGATGTGCCTGTAGCAAGCAGTATCCCGCATACAGTGCAGTTCACCGATCAAACATCATTAAACCCTGCAGCTTGGCACTGGGATTTTGGTGATGGTAATACTTCTGAAGATCAAAACCCTGAACATACCTATACAGATGCCGGATATTTCACTGTCTCGCTTACAGCCAGCAACGGCTTAGAAACAAATACAGAAACGAAAAAAAATTATATTCAGTTAGCGGTTACCGGAATAAACGAACAAAAAATCATTTCAAACTTCATAGTAGCACCTAATCCTATGAAAGATCGTGCATATGTTTCTTTTCTACTTAATGATGTTTGCCCGGAGGTTACAGTTGAAATATGTGATTTACAAGGAAATGTCATGGTCTCAACACAACAACATTTACTGAATCAGGGAGAGCGTTCTATTGAAATAAATGTAGAAGATTTAGTTGATGGCCTTTACTTTCTTAATCTGAAAACAGGAAATTTGAGAATATCACGAAAAATTATCGTTTCTAATTAATTGACTTTTTTCATCTCATATCTTAGGTTAAATATCAATAGCCTCCAAAACATTTAAAAGAAACAAGAATGAGAAAAAGGATTTAAGTAACTCAAATTATCTTTGAAGTTGCAGATACATTTTTCAATGATTATTCGTTGTTCAATGTTTGGTACATCATTGTTATAAAATGTAATTATTGATTAAAACACATACCTATTCAAAAACAGATTTTCAATTTGACTTTAAACAACTTTAATT
>JALUZN010000034.1 GCA_027011835.1 Draconibacterium sp.
ATTATATTAATAACCCGAACAACAACATCGGTTGCTTTGGCTCCGCTGCTTAGCAACTTCCCCCCAAGCTCCAAAGCTTCGTTTAATTTTGCTTTGTACTCCGTTTGTTGCTTTTCACTCATTCGCAATTTCGACATTACCCCGGCACCACCGTGAATAACAATCGTGTATTTCGGCTGGCTAAACCCCGCTAATACAATAAGCAGTGCTGCAACAATAAGAGGCAAACGTTTTCTCTTCATTTTGATTTACATTCTTTCTACAAAAATGAAATAATAATGTGAGCTTAAAAAATATAGCTGATTGTTTTTCTAAAAGTTTTTTACCGGCTTATTTATTCTAAGTTTTATCCAAGTCGCGCAAAAAATTCTTCCCTCTGCATAATTGCAGATCTTTTTGTTTGTAAAAAGCCTTCTTAATTGTGAACATATTTTGGTGAGCTGTACAAAAAAAAGAGCAACAAAAAAAGGCCTCTATACCATAGAGACCTTTTCGTATTTAAAAATCTTTTTTTAAAATCTTTTTTCTTTAATACGGGCTTTTTTACCGGTTAACTCACGCAGGTAGAAAATTCTTTTTCTTCGAACACTACCAAATTTGTTAACTTCAATTTTATCGATAAAAGGAGAGTACATAGGAAAAATTCTTTCAACACCAATGTTTCCAGACATTTTACGAATGGTAAACGTTTTAGTATTTCCTCTACCCCGCACCTGAATAACAACTCCGCGGAAATTCTGGATACGCTCTTTATTTCCCTCTCTAATTTTGTAACTAACTGTTACTGTGTCGCCTGCGCCAAATTCCGGATGTTCGTGCTTTGTTTCGGCAGCAAACTCATTCTCTACAATCTTTACTAAATCCATTTTTCTATATTTTTTATAGTTGGCAATATTATCAATCAACTGATTAATAAGAGATTGCTTAAATCGGGTGGCAAAAGTAATAAATTTTTTCTTTCGACAATTAAATTGCTCAATCTATTTCTAAATCTTTCTCCGGTTTTCCGGGTGAAGAAACATTCGCTTAATATACACCATTATTCCAGCTTCCGACAGAAGTAATCTAAAATCTTCAAGATTGTAATATTCAGAAAAGGTTGATTAAAAAATGAAACAAGAAATATTTTACATGCTCGGTTCATCCTGTAATGAATAAAGATTCAAGTAATCAAAAGGTGTATTCCAAATTCCACGAAATTAAAAAAAAGTAGCAATACCGTTACAATATGGCTTTCTGTAAAAGCCATGAGCAAACTTCATAAAAGTGAATATCGTGGTACATCTTTTTAGAATAAAAGTGCCCCTACTTTTTAACTATCTTTTTTGTTGAAAATTCTCCATTTACATCAATAACTTTCATAAAATAAACGCCACTTTTTAAATCAGATGTGTTAATTCTGGCAATTCTGTTCGAAGAAATCTTTGCTTTTAAAACTTCCTGGCCTGCAATATTTGTGATTGAAATTGAACGGATGCTTGTGGCACTTTTTATAGTCATTATTTCCTCTACCGGATTTGGATAAACACTCAGGTTAATAGCATTATTCGTTATTTCCGGAACATCTGTTGGTATTAATCTGGCATTATATATTTTTTTAACTGTTGCTCTGTTCATTTTTACATAGGGCTGATTTTCCATTTCCGATTTTGTACCGGAATAACTTCTGTTATCCCGCGGAAAATCGATACTGCCATCTGTTTTTTGTCCCCACGAATAAACACCTGTAATATCCTCTTTCGAGTTTCCTGTTCTGTGTTCTATACTTACACTGAAACTTGCCGTTTGATTTGACTTAAGTTGTGCTGCTCGTGCAGTAAAATCTGTGTAGTTAATAGCTTTAAAACCTTTTTTTGTTTGAACATTTGGATAACCTACTATTTGATGTTCGTAACCTTTGAATTCAATATTTTCCCATACCATATCTCCCGATACATTGTTGGGTCTATTATCATATAACGTAAAAGGTTCCGATTCTACTAACAGCGTACCATTATTCCTTATTTGTCCTGCCCTGGTAAAACTCAAGTTTTTAAAATGATAATTTGCCAGGTATCCGCTACCTCCTTCATGAGTAAAAAAAGTAGGATTATAAAAAGAACTATTAATAATTTTATCGGCATAAGTTAATTCAAAATCTGAATCGTGAATGTACAAATGGTTCGCGCGAGGACATTTAACTGAGTGGTCGTGTAATGGATCTATAAATTTTATTCCTACCATTTCGATATAGTTATTATAAACGTCGATAGTTGCAGAAATATTATCACCTATTATGCAGTCATGAAACACTACACTATTTCCGCCTCTTACTCCTATTTGTCCGGCAAGACAAATATGCTCGTCATTCGAACCGGGAAATTGATATGAAGAAGGAACCGGAATATTGTAATTGGCTTTAATTCTGTTGGTAGTATTGCCAATTCTCTTTCGTAAACCTCTAAGTGTAATAAAATTATAATTACATACATCAGCAGCACCACCTACTCCCAAAGATCCAAAAGCATCATCATATTCAATATTTTCGAGTAAAAAGTTTTCCCGGGTTGCACTATGCCAATCGGTTCCACGTATGAACCCCCATTTGTTATCTTTTGTTTCGTTATAAAAACTTAAATTTCTAATAACTATATCCTCACTATTTTCTAAGTTAAATAGTTTTTTTTCTTCTTTTCCAGACCATTCGTAAACGGCTTTAAAAATAGTTTTCCCCATACCTGCCCCCTGAATAATGGTTTTTGAAGGCACTTGCATAATGAAATAATTATCGTCGTTAGGAATAATATACTCGCCACTGGCAAAATTAATAATATGGGTTTTACCATCTACCCATGTCGAACCATATGAATTAAAATTAAGTACAGTTTTATATTCATCGATAGATGAAACGTTATGTACTACAGCGTTTTTTATATATATTTCCTGAAATCCCCAGGGTGATTCCTGCGTAGGTTTACCTTCTGCAACCATCTTGTCATAATAGTCTTTGTTGAAATGTGTGAAATTCGGAACAACAGGAGGAATATAGTCGGCGGCATAAATACTTTTGCCTCCTACAATGAATGTTAATACTATAAGTAACGTTGTAAAAAGTTTTGTTTTTTTCATAAAATCAAATTTTCATAATATGTTCTTACTCTTTTAACAGTATTTGATTCTTAGTAATTCCCTCATTTCCATAACGAATAAGATACACGCCTTTCTTTAAGTTACTTACGTCAATACTATTGTTTACAAATTTTCCCGAAAGTACTACTTGTCCAAGAACATTATATAGAACAACTTTATTATTGTCGTTATCATAACCTGAAGTAATATACAATACCTCTTTTACAGGATTTGGGTAGATAGTAAACTTTTTAAAATTGGAATTTTGTATACCTGCTATTGGAGCAACAACAACCCAGCAATTATCTGCATCTTTCGAATCGCCTTCTAAATCATGTTCGTCTTTTGGGTATATGGTGGCGCATATTGAGTCTCCAATTAATGATTTTCCATTGGGGTCATTTTCCGGAATAAGATAGGTGTTGCTTGTTCCCCTTTGTAACTCAACCGTTGTTGTTCTCCATACTATTATTGTTTCGCCTTCTGTATCTCCATCGGGGTCGCTATACGTATAATCGAGAGTTAAGATCTGTCCGATTTCGGGTGTTCCCGATATATGCACATTTGCAACTGACGGTTTTCGATTTCCGGTAAAAACAAGCCAGCAATTATCTGCATCTTTCGAATCACCTTCTAAACTATGTTCATCTTTTGGGTATATGGTAGCGCATATTGAATCTCCAATTAATGATTTTCCTTTAGAGTCAGTTTCCGGAATAAGATAGGTGTTGCTTGTCCCCCTTTGTAACTCAACCGTTGTTGTTCTCCATACTATTATTGTTTCACCTTCTGTATCTCCATCAGGGTCGCTATACGTATAATCGAGAGTTAAGATCTGTCCGATTTCGGGTGTTCCCGATATATGCACATTTGTAACCGACGGTTTTCGATTTCCGGTAAAAACAAGCCAGCAATTATCTGCTTTTGCCGAGTCACCTTCTAAACCATGTTCATCTTTTGGATATATGGTAGCGCATATTGAATCTCCAATTAATGATTTTCCTTTAGAGTCAGTTTCCGGAATAAGATAGGTATTGCTTGTACCCCTTTGTAACTCAACGGTTTTTGTTCTCCATACAATTCTTGTTTCCCCTTCAGTATCACCATCGGGGTCGCTATACTCATAATCGAGAGTTAATGTCTGGCCGATTTCGGGTGTTCCCGATATATGCACATTTGCAACTGACGGCTTTCGATTTCCGGTAACAACAATCCAACAATTATTTGCTTCTACTGAGTCGCCTTCTAAACCATGTTCATCTTTTGGATATATGGTAGCGCATATTGAATCTCCAATTAATGATTTTCCATTGGGGT
>JALUZN010000035.1 GCA_027011835.1 Draconibacterium sp.
ACGGTTTTTAAAATAGCAAACACGAATCAATTCAAAAAAGTTGTGGGAAATGCACGTTTGAGTTTATATCATTCGTTTGTAAAAGACCTTTTTTTAATAAAGAAACCTTAATAGCCAGTGTATTGCCCATTTGTAAATAACCTTATTGACCTTATTTTTATAGATGGATAGACTTAAAATCCCTTCATAATTCAATATTCATTTTTATGTTTTTGAATAACGAATTTCGAATGTTGAATTTCGAATTCCGATTTAAGAATCTGTAAATCTGTGGCAGCAAAATATTTGTAGCCCCGGGATTTATCCCGGGGATTGGAATGTGCGAAGCAAAAAGGTGCGTCCACAAAAGTTGCAAATAGCGAAAACACTCCACGCACCGCAAAACGAAAAGAGAATTTCCTTGAAGGTGCGCTAATGGTAGAATAACAATCTTAATTCTCTTTTTCCAACAACATTCGACATTCATTTTTATATTTATTTTTTTTTTTAAATTCCGAATGATGAATGTCGAATAATGAAGTGAGTCGTTAAACTCTATTTATTTAGATTTTTGGTGTTGGGTTAAGTATACGAACATATATTTGTTTATTAAATGTTATGAATTCGTTTCGAAGGGCGACAACAATAAGCATAGAATAAGTATCTTCGCCTTTTTAAAACAAATTTGAGTTGCATTAATGAAGAAACGTTTTTTACTTTTTATCCCACTACTTTTTGTTCTGGTTTTTATTCTTTTCGAATTGCAAACTGGCGCTCATTCGCAAGAGGTTACTAAGCCCAGGAAAGAAGAGAAAAGCGAGATTAAAAAACCGGTTTCGATTGCCGAAATAGAACCAGTTATTTCGAAATACGACAGCATTCTAAATAGCGGGGTGAAAAAAGCCGGTACTGTTGGAGCCGCAATTGTTATAACGTATAAAAACGAAATTGCCTATTTAAAATGCTTTGGAGTTCGCGAAAAAGGTAAAAAAGATGCAGTCGACGAACACACAATTTTCAGACTGGCATCGGTATCGAAAACCGTAACCGGCACACTTGCCAGCATTCTTGCCGACGAAGGAGTTATTCGTTTCGATGACAAAGTAATTGATTATCTGCCCGGATTAAAACTAAAAAATGAAGAAAGCACGCAACAGCTAACCGTTGGAAATTTATTGAGTCATACCACCGGACTGGTTCCGCACGCATACGATGGAATGATTGAAGACGGTGTGCCTATATCAAAAATAATAGACCGTTTGGTTGATGTTGATATTGGTGCAATGCCTGGTAAACTGTATGGCTACCAGAACGTAATGTTCAGTTTATACGATACTATTGTTGCCGTAAAAACCTCGAAACCTTTTGGTGAGGTAATGAAAGAAAAAGTGTTCGAGCCATTTGGAATGAACGATGCATCGACCTGTTTTAACGATTTCAAAAACAACCCCGACAGGGCAACTCCACACTACGGAAGCAATGGGAGATATCGGAAAATACGTCTAAACGACCGTTACTACACTACCGCACCGGCTGCAGGAGTAAACGCAAGCATTTCCGATTTAGCTCACTTTTTATTGACACTGCTCGACAGAAATTCAAACGTGTTTAACGACCACGAACGCGAGCTGCTTTTTACTCCGCAGGTTAAGTCGCCGTTAAAAAGAGCATACTTTCGCCGTTGGGACAAAGTAAACTCGAAAAAATATGCAATTGGCTGGAGAATTGTTGGTTATAAAGGCCGGACAGTAGCATACCACGGTGGCTACGTACAAGGTTACCGGGCCGAAATTGCTCTTTGCGACGAAGAACAGGTGGGAATTGCATTTTTAACCAATTCGCCAAACGGAATAGAATCGAAAACAATACCAACTTTTTTAAACCTCTTTTTTGAATTGAAAGATAGCCTGAAAACAAAAAAGCCAAACGCATGAAACCATTTCTTCAGGCCGAAAATCTATCGAAAAGATGGGGCGAATTAATGCTTTTCGAAAATATTTCGTTTACCGTTTTCGAAGAACAGAAAGTTGCATTAATTGCTAAAAACGGAACAGGGAAATCTACACTACTCGATATTCTTGCCGGAAAAGAGACCGCCGAATCGGGAAAAGTTACGCTTACCAACAACATTAAAATTGGTTATTTCGAACAAATTCCAAAACTAAATCCCATTCACTCGGTAATTGAAGAGGTGTTTGAATCGGATAACGAAAAGCTCAAAACCGTAAAAGCATTCGAGCTTGCAATTGCTCAAAACAATCAGGAGAAAATTGCGGAGATTTCAGCAAAAATGGACGAATTAAATGCGTGGGATATTGAAGTTGAAATAAAGCAGATTCTCTCTCAACTGAAAATTACAAACCTCGAACAGAGAGTTACAGAACTTTCGGGCGGGCAAAAAAAACGGCTCGCACTTGCCAAAGTTCTGATTAACAAACCCGATTTATTAATTCTCGATGAGCCTACCAACCACCTCGATTTGGAGATGATTGAATGGCTTGAAGCTTTTCTTGCCAAAACAAAATCGACACTTTTAATGGTTACACACGACCGTTATTTTCTCGACCGTGTGTGTAACGAGATTATTGAAATGGAGGACAACCGGATTTATCGCTACCGGGGCAACTACTCCTATTTTCTCGAAAAACGAAACGAGCGAATTGAGATGCAAAAAGCCTCTGTTAGTAAAGCGAAAAATCTTTTACGCACCGAAATTGAGTGGATGCGCCGTATGCCGAAAGCACGGGGTACAAAAGCTAAATACCGTATCGACTCTTTTCACGATTTAAAAGAGAAAGCATCGAAACAGATTTCCGAAAAGTCGGTTCAACTAAATGTGAAATCGTCGCGGCTGGGAAACAAAATTGTTGAAATGTATAATGTGTCGAAATCATTTCCCGGAATTCGCCTGATTGACGATTTTAATTACAAATTCGAGCGGTACGAAAAAGTGGGAATTGTAGGTAAAAACGGTACAGGGAAATCGACATTTCTGAACCTGATAACGCAAGCCCTGTCTCCCGATACGGGCAGAATTGAAATCGGACAAACAATAAAATTTGGTTACTACCGGCAGGAGGGAATTTCGTTCGACCCACAGGAACGCGTAATTGATGCAGTGCAAAATATAGCCGAGTTCATCTATTTCGAAGACGGCTCGAAAATGAGTGCCGGACAAATGCTGAATTACTTTCTGTTTCCGCCCGAAACACAATACAATTACATAGAAAAGTTAAGTGGGGGAGAACAGCGCCGCCTCTATTTATGTACGGTGTTAATGCAAAATCCTAATTTTCTTATTCTCGACGAGCCAACCAACGACCTCGATATTATGACACTAAATGTGCTCGAAGAGTATCTAAAAGCTTTTGCCGGCTGTGTTGTTGTGGTTTCGCACGACCGCTTTTTTATGGATAAAATTGTCGACCACCTTTTTGTTTTCGAAGGAGATGGAAAAGTTTCCGATTTTCCGGGAAATTATACGGTGTACAGAAATTATTCGCTCGAAAAAGAGGCCAAAGAACAAACCAACGCCAGAGCTATTGAAAAGAAAAAAAATGAGGAGCGAAAAGTAAAACGGACACAAAACAGCCCGGAAAAGTTAGGGAAACGAAAATTTACTTTTGCCGAAAAAAGAGAATTTGAACTCTTGGAATCGGAAATTGCCGAATTGGAAGAACAAAAAAACGTTCTCGAGAATTTACTCAATTCGGGAGAACTGCCGCACACTGAGTTGTATGAAAAGTCGAAACAACTCGAAGAACTAAAAACAGTTCTCGACGAAAAAGAATTGCGTTGGCTGGAACTTAGCGAAATTGAATAAAAAACAAAGCCACATATCTACAAATGTTTTAATCTGTAAATATATGGCAATTCACACTCTTTGAGCTGGAAGTTAAAAACCACTCAAACTCAGTATTCTAAATATCTTCAAATTCAATATCAGAAAAATTCTTTTCAGGAACAACCTCTTCGACAGTCTCCTCAGCTTTTACCTCATCGGCAAATTGCTCTTCTTGTTCCGGTTGTTTTTCGCGAATAAAATCGACAACCTCCTGCAAATTTTCAGCAAATTTTTCGAAATCTTCTTTATACAAAAATAATTTATGCTTTTCGAAATGGAATTTTCCATTTTCGTCAAACCGCTTTTTACTTTCTGTAATGGTCAAATAATACTCGTCGTTACGTGTGCTTTTAACATCGAAGAAATAAGTTCTTTTTCCTGCCCGAACAACTTTAGAAAAAATTTCCTGATTAAAACGACTGTCCTGAACTTTTGTCTCCTCCTTATTATCAATGCTTTCCATACCTGGCTATTTTCATTTTTTTTACTTGGTTAGTATTTCAAAAATAGAAAAATAATTTGATTGAAGTGGGTATCGATTCATTTTCATCTAATTTAAAATCATTCTAAAAATTCACTTTCATCCATTAAAAAAGGGGAC
>JALUZN010000036.1 GCA_027011835.1 Draconibacterium sp.
GATAAATATTAACACTTTTACCTGCGAACGGCATACTTTATCAACAAAAAAAAATATTTCTTTAAGTTTCTGAAAAACGTACTAATTTAGACCTGAATATTTACAAAATATGTACGCAGCCATTAAACTCAATGTCGCCGATATTCAGAAAAAACCATTTTTAGAGAGAAAACTTGTTGGACGCCGGTTGTTAGGTGTTTCGCGCGAAATGTTGTACCGGATGAATATGTTGTGTATGGTTTATCGAATTGAAAAGAGCCCTGAACTACTGGCCCGGATTAACGATGAAGTGGTTACGGTATGTAATTTCACCGACTGGAATCCCTCACATTATCTCGATGTTGCTGAAATGTCGATGGCTGTAGCAATTGCACTCGACTGGACTGCCGGGAAACTACCTAAAGAAACCATAAAACTTGCGCAAACATCGCTGATTGAGAAAGGGATTAAACCGAGCTACAATGAGCATGGTAACGTTTTTTGGATTAACGGAACAAACAACTGGAATCAAGTGTGCAACGGTGGAATGATTGCTGCTTCGCTTGCCATTGCAGAGGTCGATCCGCAACTTGCTGCAAAAACCATTCATCGCGCCCTAAACAGTCTCCCGTATGTTTTGGCTAATTATAGCCCCGATGGTGTTTATCCCGAAGGTTCAACCTACTGGCGATACGGAACAAGTTTTACGGTAACTACTTCGGCAATGCTCGAAAGTGCTTTTGGAACCGATTTTGGCATTGCCAATTATCCTGCATTTAAGAAGAGTGCAACATTCCGGGTATTGGCAAATGCTCCCTCGGGCTGGTATTATAATTATTCCGATTGCGGCGATAAACGGAGTGAAAACGGAGATATAACTTTGGCCTGGTTTGCGTCGAAAACCGGAAACAGCGCTTTTTTTGAAAAAGAGAGATTTTTGCGTTCCCCGGAAAATATGGGAAGGCTTGAGCGACTGGCCGGAGTTGGTCTGGTTTGGATGTCGCAGTTTAAAGCGCAGAGCAATACGAAAATGCCAACCGAGTGGAAAGGAGAGGGAATAAATCCGACACTGTTTTTTACCGGAGGGGAGAACGATATGCATAATTTCTATTTAGGAGCAAAAGGTGGAAAGGCCGCAATTAGCCATGGAAATATGGATGCCGGCTCGTTTGTTTTTGAATTAAATGGTGTGCGCTGGGTTGTCGATCCCGGAAATCAAAGCTACAACGATTTGGAAAAAAACGGATTCGATTTGTGGAGCGGTTGCCAGAAGTGTGACCGGTGGAAACTTCTAACAAAAAATAATTTTGGGCACAGTACAATTACAATCAATAATGAGCTTTTTGTAAACGTTGGTTTTGCTCCGTTAATCGAATTTGAAAAGGGAAACCGGCCGAAGGCAACTTTCGATTTAACAGCTGTTTATGGTGAGAATATAAAAAGTGCTACTCGTACCTTTGTAAAAGAGAGTGGAAAATCACTATTGATTGAAGATAACCTGGAGCTTTCAGAAAAAACAGAATTAATTGTTTGGCAACTAATGACCACTGCCGATGTTGAAATTGTTAACGGCGGTGCAATATTAAAAAAGGATGGTAAAACGTTAAAACTCGAAAATCTGTCGCACCCCGATTTATCCATTTCGGTGGTTTCTTTATATCCTGCACCATTGAAACTCGACCGGCAAATTGAGAATTTAAAGCGAATTGAAATACGCATTCCGGCATGGACTGTAGAAAACGGTAGCACAAAAATAAAAGTACGTCTTTCGGGCGAGTAGTGTTTATTGCGCTTTCATACCCACAAAAGTGGGCATCTCAAAATACAAAATACAAAAAATCGATAAATGAAGAATTGGACGTATTTATTAATCGGAATCTTAATGATGGTTTCTTCAGGAATTTGCAATGCTCAATCTGCTCAATCCGATATTGAAAAAATAAAGCAGAGAGTTGTTACAGAACTTATGAAGCCCAAAGTTGACGATTCGAAGATTGCACATATTTTAGAGACATATAACAACGATGGAACGTGGCAGGGGATTAATTACGAAGATGTTTCGCGAACTGGGTTTCAACATAGAAATCATTATGCGAACATGATTTCGTTGGCACGCGCATATCAACATAAAAACTCGAAATATTTTAAAAGCAAAAAGGTAAAAAATACCATTGCGCTGGCACTTAAAAATTGGGTTGATAACGATTATATCTGCGATAATTGGTGGTACAATCAAATTGGCACACCCAATGGTTTGGTAACTTTAATGCTCATAATTGGCGACGAGTTGCCGAAAGAGATCGTGGATAAGGCTCAACCCATTATTGGGAGGGCAAATATTAATGCACCCGGTGCACGCCCGGGTGGCGACCGTATAAAAATCACCGGTATCGAGGCAAAGAATATGCTATTCCTTGGCAACGACCAAAAGTTCGAACAGTTGGTAAAAGTTATTGAAGGTGAAATAAAATATGTTGAGTGGATTGGCACAAAATACGGGTACAGTTTTAGAACAGTAAAAGGAGGGTTTGAAAATAGAACGGCCGGAGGGCGCGGTATTCAGTACGATAATAGTTTTCACCACCGAACCGACGGAGTGAATAATACGCTCTCGTACGGGTTGAGTTATGCGAACGCATTTATTGAGTGGGCAGTTTATACCAACGGAACGAAATATGCGTTTTCTCCTGAAAAATTGAATCTATTAATCGACTATTTTTTAGATGGCATTTGTAAAACTGCCGTGTTTGGAAAATATCCCGATGCGGGGGCTAAAAACAGGAGTTTTAGCCGACAGGGTACACTGCATGCTTACAGCGCCGAAATGGCAGAAAAATTGTTGCTTGTATCAGATTATCGAAAAGATGAAATTCAGGAGATTGCCGACATCCGAAACGAAAAGATAAAACCAACAATTTCGCATGCTACGTTTTTTTGGGACTCCGAATATTTCTCTTTCCAACGGCCCGATTTTTTTATTTCGGTAAGAATGTACTCAACGCGTACACACAATATGGAACAACCTTACAACAGCGAAGGGTTGCTTAATCATCACCGTGGCGATGGTACAAACCATATTTCACGTACTGGCGACGAATACTACGACATTGCACCGGTTTTCAACTACCAGAAAATACCGGGTACTACCGTTATGCAGAAACCCGAAATGCCTTCTGCAACAGAGATTCAGAAATTGGGACTGACCGAGTTTGTTGGTGCAGTTACCGATGGGAAATATGGTGCTGTCGCATTCGATTTTAAAAGCCCGCTCGACCCGTTGGTTGCCCGAAAATCGTGGTTCTTTTTCGATGACGAATATGTTTGTCTCGGTGCCGGAATTTCGTGTAAAAATGATGATCTTCCGGTTGTTACAACCCTCAATCAATGTCTTCTGCGCGATGATGTTACGATTTCAGTAAAAGGTGCAAAATCGATAATCGAAAAAGGCGAAAAAGAGTTTGAAAATGTGGATTGGGTTTTTCAGGATGGAATCGGCTATGTTTTCCCTGAACCTGCCACGGTAAATATTAAAAACAGCGAATCAACCGGTTCATGGTGGCTTATTAGCAAACAATCAAGTTCGCCAAAAGGAGAAGTTAAATTAGATGTGTTTAAACTCTGGCTCAACCACGGTAAAAAACCCAGCGACGAAACATACGAATATATTGTCGTTCCGGCTACTTCGGTTGAAAAACTCGTGCAGATGGATTCGAAAGAAAATATCGCTATAATTTCAAACACTCCCGAAATTCAGGCAGTAAAAAATACCGGGTTGAAAATGTGTCAGGCAGTGTTTTATAAGGCGGGGGAAGTTCAGGTTACAAGCAATTTGAAGTTAGTTTGCGATAATCCCGGAATTGTAATTCTGAAAATGGATGGAGAAAAAGTAGCACAAATATCGGTGGCCGACCCCAACCGGGAATTGAGCAAAATGCACCTTTCTATTTCAACCCGAATTAATAAAGCGGGAGAGAACTTTAGCACAATCTGGAACGAAAAAGAACAGGTTACTGAAATTTCAATTAAGTTACCAAAAGACAACTACGCAGGTAGTAGTGTAACTATTAAATTATGATTTAAACTAATACGGAGATGTTTTATCATTTTAATTTTGTACTCATTTATACAGAGTAGTTTTGCACAGAAAAACTAGAGACTCCGAAACTTCAAAATCTGTTTACGGCTGACTGTTTAAAAAGACATTTGAGTAAATCATATCTTGGTTGGTCTTAAATCCTACTATTGAAAAGGAGTTGAAAATGAAGTCAAAAACCGATGCCGGCTGCTTTATAATCCGAAAATTCAATTAGTAAGTGCGACAGTTTCCCTTCCAAAAATAAAAAATCTAGATTTTTTATTTTTGGAAGGGAAAGTTTAAAACTGTTGCATTATGGATAAAAAGAATTATAACCATATTACTT
>JALUZN010000037.1 GCA_027011835.1 Draconibacterium sp.
TTTTTAAAACGGCACCCAGTTTATCCTCTTCGTTGCGGAGCATATTTTTTGCCTCCAGCTCTTCTACTTTTTCAAGGGTTTCGGCAAATGCGCTATCAACTTCCTGTTCGGTTGCTTCGCCCTCTTCAAAAAATTCGTACAGCACCAAAAAGTCTTCAACAAGCCGGTTTACCTCTTCGAAACCTTTTGTCCACACTTTTATGGTGCGGATAACTTTCATCTGGGTTTCGGCTTCTTTGGGGTTGTTCCAAAATTCGGGGTCTTGCGTTTTTAGCTCCTCTTCTTGCAGTTGAATTAATTTCGCATCGTAGTCAAAGATGCCTCCTCAACGCATCGCGGCGTTCCAGAAGATCGGCTACCTGGTCTTTTAAAATCATTAATTATTTTTTTAGTGAATGCAAAAGTAAGAAGATTTTCTATTCAATTACCAAGTTTAAGTAGCGGTGAATAATTTCCGGCTCGAATCCACGGGTTTGTGCAAAGCGAATTACCTGTCCCATTTTCTCGTACCGGGGTTTTTTCTTTACCTTTTTGGCTTTCTCTTTTAATGTTTGAATAAGAACTTTTTTGTATTTCTCCTCATCAATTTCGTTTAGTGCTGTTTGAATAACAGTTTCACTTAGATTTTTCATTCTTAGATAGTGACGGATTTTTACCCTTCCCCATTTATTAAACCTGAATTTATCTTTTGCATACGCTTTTGCATATCTTTCGTCGTCGAGGTATTTTTCTTCGGTTAGGTTTTTTATTATCTCGTCTACTGTGTCTTCGGGCAATTCAAAAGCCATAATTTTTTTCCTGATGTCGGAAGAGCACTGTTCGGAGCGGCTGCACAATCTTGCCATTTTCGAAAATGCCTGCTTGGCTATTTGTTCTTGATTTTCCATTAGAAAACATTGATTTAATTTGTTCTATAAAAGTACAAAAAAAATCAGTTGCTATTTATATTCCGGGAATTACTGATTTGATAGAATATAAACCGGGTCATTTATATTTCCGGTTGCATAAATTGCTCCATTATAATCGATATAAATATATTTTGCAATGGGTGTATCTAAAATTAACTCAAAAGTCTGGAAGTCGGAAGTTTGAAAAACTCCGTTACCGGCAACGATAACAATATATTTGTTCCCTTTTTTCGCAACAATACTCTTTTGTGGTTTAAACATATAACTGTTTACACCATCGAAAGTATTATTATAAGATTGCCCGAAATCTTTCGATTTGTAAAAAGAGAAATTTGTGCCAGATAGCGAGTAAACAATAATTTCATCGTTTTGTAATAAATAGATATCTTCAGGAAGCGGAGGTGTATTTATCTTGTTCCACGTGCTACCGTCATCGGTAGAATGAAGAATTGATTTAGCTGAGCCTGAAAGTAAAATATGTGAGCCATCGCCAAGTTGATAAACATCACTCAGACCATTTTCGGGATTAAGTCCGCTTGTATTTTTACTCCAATTCTTACCATCATCTTTTGAGCAAAGAATTCCATCGGTATGATTACTTATCCAAATATAATCGTCGGGAGTAATAT
This sequence comes from Draconibacterium sp., assembly GCA_027011835.1. Taxonomy (GTDB): domain Bacteria; phylum Bacteroidota; class Bacteroidia; order Bacteroidales; family Prolixibacteraceae; genus Draconibacterium. Next base: position 1,538 of record JALUZN010000037.1, read on the forward strand.
TTAAATTAAATGGGGTGTATTGTTCTGGGAAAGGCCTATCCAGATATTTCCAATTATTACCCCAGTTGTCACTCTTAAAAAAATCGCCGTATTTGTTTACGCCAAACAGTACCCCTTTACTATTAACTTCGAAATTGACAAAACTCTCATTGTTCCAAGATTTTTTTGTCCACAAATGTGAAATACTATCCAATTTATAAATTGAATTCCCGGCAATCATCAACGAACTATTCCTTGCTGAATCGGTAACAATATCGGTAATTTGTGTGAAGTTTCCCGATTTAAATTCATTCCATTTATTGTCGAAAAAAGTAAATGCGTTAAACGTGGTTTCAACATAAAGCCGGTCGTTCGAATCGTACACCTTAGCTGTAACTGTTTGTTCATTGCTTACGTCTCCCAGTTTCCATTCTGTTTCCATTTTGCCACTATTATCGGCAAAAATAATATTGTTATCAACCGAGCCGCCTCCGGCAATAACTTCAAGCTCAAGTCTGAACTGACGATTATCTGCCGGAAGGAGAGAATTAAAATCGACATCTATTCCTATTTTATCGGTTAAATATTCACCGGGTTTAGCTACTTGTGAATCTCCAATTTTCTGATAGTAAAAATATTCAATTGTTTTTCTCCCCGGATTAGGATATTTCTCGCACGAAAAAACGATAACAACTAATATGGTAATTAAGATAAATCTTTTCATAATAATCTGTTATTTTAGGGGAATTTGAAATCCAAATTGGATTGCCAAACTTCTATTCTTTATTTCTATATCCTTCCCAAATGGGTTTTCATTTCCGTCTTTATCGGTATCTTTTAACAAATTAAGAGCCCCCCATTCCTGATTAACAGAGATAAAAACAGCTGTCCGTAAAAAAATCGGATATTGAAGTTTTAATCCGAGCATGGGCCCCCAATCGCTTGTTTTCAACCACCGTTCAAGGTTATAATTAAAATATCTGTCAGTTATACGAAACTCAGAAGTATGAATATATTTCGAAGTTCGAACACCTCTTACAATACTGTTTTGCAGTAGCGAATAATATACTCCTAAATTGATATTTATTTGTAGCTTTGTTTTCGATACAAGTTCGAGCAACAAAGGGAAAGTTAAATAATCGAGCCTGGTTTCTGCTTCCATTTTAGGTGTATTCTCTCCCTCTTCCGGCTTTATATAAATAAAAGGTGAAGAACCGTTGTACTTAAGACTATGGCCTTTTCTTTCGTACCAAACACCCGACAAGAGTTTTACTTCATCCGATAAGTTAAACTCAATTGACAATCCTGAAGCGAATGCCACCGACGATTGATAATTTTCGTTGTCTTTAGAGCTTTTTGTTTTCGCAATATTTATTCCGGCGTGTGGTATTAACTGAATTTTATGCCTAACTGTATCTGTTGGTTGTTTTACTTTTTTCGAAGAGAATGGTTTATACCCAATTCCGAAAGTTAATTCGGTTGAACCATTTTTTTTATTAGAATCTTTGGGGAAATCCTTTTGTCCATATGTGGTTTGTCCGTTGGCAAAAACAGAAAATCGGTCGTTTATAGTATAAGTAACCGAAGTTGCCAGAATCCAGCCCCAGTCGTTTGACGGCATCAAATCATCCTCCTCTTCGTCATAATAAATTTCTTTATCTTTCCCTGTAAATTCATCGTTTGTCAGGAAAGCGTAATAGGCACCACCCCCCATTTCGAAACTTAATTTCCCGGGAGTTTTAAATTTTAGTAAAAGGGGTACACGTAAAAAATTATTATTCCAGGACTTGCTGGCGAACCAATTACCACCCGATTTAAGATTTTTGGACGTAAGAATAAGAGCGCTTTTTGGATAAAACGGATCCGGATTACTCAAACTTTTATAATAATAATTTGTGTGGTTAATTCCCGATTGAATTAATAGCCAGTTTCCAATATCGAACTTGGCAAAGATACCATTAACCGGGCCACTTTGCGATGGAGTACTTTGGCTTAGGTAATTTCTGGAATTCGAAAAATTAATTCCGTTTTCAATTCCTATTGTCAATTTTTGGGCAAAAACCGAGTGTACTGAAAAAAATATCAGGAAAATTGTAAGGTGAGTTTTATACTTCATTATAGAGATGATATTTATTTAAATAAATGCGCTAAGCAAGTTAGTGAAATATTAAATAATAATCATCAATTATTCGTCTATAAAATCGGGTTTTTCTTTCACCCCCGTAAAAAACTCTTCTAACTCGGCCAGTGTCGATTCGGTTTTTTGCACATCTTTTACAACTTTCCCCTTTTCGAGGATGACAATACGTTGGCAAACATCGGTAATGTTGTCGAGGTTGTGGCTCGAAATAATAAATGTTTTTCCATCGCCGGAGGCAAATTCCTTTATTATTTGTCGC
>JALUZN010000038.1 GCA_027011835.1 Draconibacterium sp.
CTTAATAGAAGACCTCGAAAAAAATTGAACTATAAAACACCAGGAATTGTATTTTTAAATAAATTTGGGGATAATGTCGCACTTGCTTCTTGAATTTTCGGTTCCAAAAAATATTTTTATTTATTGGACAAAAGCAAAACAATGCTAAATTTGTTGGGTAAATTTTTTTTGATATAAAACGATTTTAAATCTAAATATTCATGGCTCAAAACATTGGTAAAATCATTCAAATAATTGGTCCTGTTGTCGATGTTAGTTTCGAAAACGAGGGCGGCGAACTTCCTGCAATTAACGATGCACTGGCAGTAAAACGCGAAGGGAAAGAGAATTTAATAGTAGAGTGCCAGCAACACATTGGCGAGAATGCAATTAGGTGTGTAGCCATGGATGCCACCGACGGATTACAACGTGGTATGGAAGTGGAACCGCTGGGAAGCCCAATTATAATGCCAAAAGGAGAAATTGCACTTGGGCGTTTGCTGAATGTAGTTGGCGACTCGATTGACGGAATGGAACAACTTCCGAAAGAGGGATTAAATATTCATAACGAACCGCCAAAATACGAAGACTTAACGACCGAAACCGAGGTGCTTTTTACCGGAATTAAGGTAATCGACCTGATTGAGCCGTATGCCAAAGGAGGAAAAATCGGGCTGTTTGGAGGTGCCGGTGTTGGAAAAACAGTGCTTATTCAGGAGCTGATTAATAATATTGCATTGGCACACAGCGGGCTTTCGGTTTTTGCCGGAGTGGGAGAACGTACACGTGAAGGAAACGACCTTCTGCGCGAAATGATTGAAGCCAATATTGTTGATTATGGCGAAGAGTTTAAAAAATCGATTGAGAGCGGTGGCTGGGATTTATCGAAAGTTGATAAAAACAAACTAAAAGATTCGAAACTGGCAATGGTTTTCGGGCAGATGAACGAACCTCCGGGTGCCCGTGCCCGTGTTGCGCTTTCGGGATTAACAATTGCCGAGAGTTTGCGCGATGGCGACGGCTCGTCGGACAGTGGCCGCGATATCTTATTCTTTGTCGATAATATTTTCCGCTTTACACAAGCAGGCTCCGAGGTGTCGGCACTTTTAGGACGGATGCCGTCGGCAGTGGGTTACCAACCAACGCTGGCTACCGAAATGGGTGTTATGCAAGAGCGGATTACCTCAACAAAAAAAGGTTCAATTACTTCGGTTCAGGCCGTTTATGTGCCTGCCGACGATTTAACCGACCCCGCACCGGCAACAACATTTGCTCACCTCGACGCAACTACCGTGTTGAGTCGTAAAATTTCGGAGCTCGGAATTTATCCGGCAGTCGACCCGCTCGATTCTACATCGCGGATTTTAACTCCCGAAATTGTTGGCGAAGAGCATTACAGCTGTGCACAGGATGTTATTATGTTGCTACAGCGATACACCGAGTTGCAGGATATTATTGCAATTTTAGGAATGGACGAACTTTCGGAAGAAGACAAACTGGTTGTTCACCGTGCGCGCCGTGTTCAGCGTTTCCTTTCGCAACCTTTCTTTGTTGCTACTCAGTTTACCGGTCTCGAAGGAAAACTGGTTTCGATTGAGGATACAATTAAAGGTTTTAGAATGATTATGAACGGCGAAGTTGACCAATATCCTGAAGCTGCATTTAACCTCGTTGGTACCATTGAAGAGGCAATTGAAAAAGGTGAAAAAATGTTGGCCGAAAACTAATTCAAAGCAAAAAAACCAATGTATCTGGAAATAATTACACCCGATAAAAAAATATTTGAAGGCGAAGTAAACCTCATTAAAGTGCCGGGCAGCAAAGGCGACTTTGAAATTCTGAATAACCACGCTCCCATTGTTTCAATACTTGAAAAGGGAACAATAAAGGTGAAAGATTCGAATAATAAAGAGCACTTTTTTGAAGTTGACGGTGGTGTAGTAGAAAATAAAGCGAACAAGATAATTGTTCTGGTTGAAGCAGTATAAAAAAAGAAGAGCTTAAAATATTCCCCGAGAGTTTATATTTTCGGGGATTTTAATTTCAATGTGAAAGTTAAATTTCTTGTCATACGGTTTAGCTCTATTGGCGATATTGTTTTAACGTCGCCTGTGGTACGTATTCTGAAAAATCAGGTTGAAGACGCCGAAATTCATTTTGTTACCAAACGTAAATACGAAACACTTTTAAAGTCGAACCCAAACATCGAGAAAGTGCATGTTTTCGATTATATTCTGGGTGAAATATTTCAGCAGTTAAAAGACGAGAAGTTCGATTACATCATCGACCTTCATAATAATTTCAGAAGCGGGCGAATAAAAAGAAGGGTAAAAGCACCATCATACACGGTAAATAAACTGAACTTCCAAAAAATGCTTTTAATCCGGTTTAAAATAAACCGCCTTCCTGAAAAACACATTGTCGACCGCTATTTAGAAACTATTTCGTTTTTAAATATAAAGAACGATGGGAAAGGGCTGGACTATTTTATCACTGAAGATGAGGCATTTAAAAACAAAGATTTGCCGGCTCCTTTTCAGAAAGGATTTGTGGCATTTGTAATTGCCGGAACCTATTATACAAAAAGATATCCTATTGAAAAGGTGTCGGAAATTTGCCAGAAAATTGATTTTCCGGTTATTTTATTGGGAGGAAAAGAGGAGTTCGACGATGGCGAAAAAATCCTCTCGCAGTCGAAAGGAAACGTATTAAACTATGCGGGTAAAATAAGTTTGAATCAATCGGCTTCGCTGGTGCGCGATGCAAAAATTGTATTAACCAACGACACCGGATTGATGCACATTGCCGCTTCGTTTCATAAAAAAATACTTTCGTTTTGGGGAAATACCGTGCCCGATTTCGGGATGGTTCCCTACCTGCCTCATTCTGCATCGAAAATTATGGAAGTAAAAAATTTAAAGTGCCGCCCTTGTTCGAAACTGGGACATAAAAAATGCCCCAAGAAACACTTTAAATGTATGAACGACATCGATATTAACAAGGTTATTTTGTGGATTAAGGAAAATTTTTGAGCAGACTCCAACTAGATTCTGTCGAAAGCGTACTTTAACCGGTTGAGAGCTTCCAGTAAAACTTCGTGCGGGCATCCAAAGTTTAAACGCAACCAGCCTTCGCCACCCTTACCAAATTTGGCACCACTGTTTAATCCTACTTTTGCCTGTTCTATGGTAAATTTAAACAGCTCGTTGCTGTTCATTCCATACTCCGAAAAATCAATCCACGCCAAAAAAGTGGCTTCGGGGCGCATTACTTTTGCTTTTGGAAGGTGCATTTCGAAAAACGATTCAAGAGTTTTGTAGTTCTCCCACAAATAGTCGAGTAGCTGCTCTAACCAATTGTCGCCGCTGGTGTAAGCGGCTTCTAAAGCCACTGTTCCGAAAATATTTCCCATTCCGAGATGCCCCACTCCAAGTGCTCTTTCGTACTTTACAAACTTCGCCCGGTTCGGAATAACCACCACCGACGACGATAATCCCGCCACATTAAAAGTTTTGCTCGGAGCCATTAAAACCATCGAGTTTTGGGCAATCTCGTCCGAAATTGATGCAATGGGTATATGTTTTTGTTTGTTGTAAATCAGGTCGGAATGAATTTCATCGGAGATAACCATAATTTTGTTTTCGGTGCAGAATGTTGCCAATTGGGTTAACTCTTCGCGTGTCCAGGCCATTCCTCCCGGGTTTTGAGGATTCGATAGCAGCAATAGTTTTGTATGCTTATCGATTTTTGAGCGTAAATCATCGAAATCGAAAGTATATCTTCCGTTTACAAGTTGAAGCGGGTTCTCAACCATTTTCCGGTTTGTTCCTTTTACACAATCGAAAAACGGGAAATAGACCGGCGGCTGTACAATTACTCCATCGCCGGGTTTCGAGAACGTTTCGATGGCAATGGTTAATCCTGCGACAACTCCCGGACTGAACGAAATCCGATTTCTTTGAATCTCCCAGTTGTGGCGCCGTTTCATCCAGTTTATTATTGCCTCGTAGTACGAGTCGGGGCGAAACGAGTAGCCGAACAGTTCGTGTTCAGCTCGTTTTTTAATGGCATCAACAATAAAGTCGGGCGTTTTAAAATCCATATCGGCAACCCAAAGTGGAAGCAAATCATCGGTTTCAAAAAACAGTTTACGCGCATCGTATTTCAGGCAATTTGTCCCATCACGCTCAATTATTTCGTCGAAATTGTACTTTTTCATCGGTTTGAAATTTAGAATCAAGAACCAGTAACCGGTATTAGTGCTTTTGTTTAATTCTTTTTCTGGATGTAAAATCTTTTATAATGATTATTTTATTTTAAAATTTTAATTTTTCGGAGATAATTCAGTTCTCCGTCGTTTTCAACTTTTAAAACAAAATCGAAACGATTAAGGT
>JALUZN010000039.1 GCA_027011835.1 Draconibacterium sp.
TTATTATACGTATAATGTTTTTTTATCTTTTTATCGGTCTCTTTTTCTGCCGAGAAGCTATTTCCTACCGTAAAAATTACGAATAAAAAAGCGAGAAATAAATGTCGTGAAATCATATTTAATTATTTGATTTTGGCGATTGTAAAGATGCATAAATTTATAAACATATATTCTTAAACTAACGATTGATTTTACTGAGATTGGTTAAATTTAATACAGAAAATAGAACCAGTTTCTTATATTTACATTTTCACACTCAGAAGATTATGGCAAAACGCGCGAAAAGAGAGAAGAGGAGAGGTTCGGCAGGAAACAATCGAAAGTCGGGTGAAGACTTTTTGCTTCAGAATTCAAAGAAAGAGGGGGTTGTAGAAACCGAATCGGGGCTGCAATATTTTGTGGTTGAACAAAAAAAGGGAAGAGTTCCTACTCTGTACGACACGATAAAGATACACCAACGCGCTTTGCTTTTAGACGGGAGAATTCTTGAAGATACGTATCGCAAGAATCAACCTGAAGAAGTTAAAATTGAGGAATTAATTGAGGGATTGCAAGAGGGACTTTTATTAATGACCGAGGGAAGCAGGTATAAATTTTGGGTGCCTGCGAATTTAGCCTGGGGAAGAAAAGGAACAGGAAATAAAATTCCTCCAAATGCTGTGTTAAGTTTTGATATTCGCATTGTTGAAATTTGCTGAAATTTAATTTCTGTTTGCTATTTTTATGGTCGAATTTTTACCTAAATCATTATAACATGAAGAATTTAATTATTACACTTTTATTTGCAGTCTCGTTAGCACTTACTTCGTGCTCGTCAAACAAAAAAGCTGAGCCAAATACACTCTCGAAAAAAGAGATTAAAGAGGGATGGAAATTGCTTTTTGATGGAAAGACAATGGACAATTGGAAAATGTTTAACGGTGGCAAAGTTACCGGATGGAAAGTTGTTGATGGCGTCATGAACAACTCGGGAGGAGGCTCTGACCACGGTGGCGACATAATTACCAAAGACCAGTTTACAAACTTTATCTTAACACTTGAATGGAAAATAAATCCTGAAAGCAACTCGGGTGTCTTTTACCACGTTCAGGAAGGAGTTACCGACCGTATTTATCAAACCGGGCCCGAGTATCAATTGCTCGACGATAAAGGTTGGCCAACAAAACTGCACGACGACCAATATTCGGGAGCGAATTATGCCATGCAAGCTCCTGTTGGTGCTAAAGTTAAGCCGTTAGACCAGTGGAATTCTACTAAAATTGTGGTAGATGGAGCTCATGTTGAACATTGGTTAAACGGAGTGAAAGTGGTTGAATATGAATTGTGGAGCGATGATTGGAAAGCCAGAAAAGAGGCAGGGAAATGGAAAGATGTCCCCCATTACGGAATGGCTAAAACAGGGCATATCGGGCTGCAAGATCACGGTGGATTAACACAATTCAGAAATATTAAAATTAAAGAGTTATAACATACTTCTTGCTTTATTTGATAAACGTCGTTTTAATATAGTTTGAAACGACGTTTATTTTTTTATCTTTTCTCCAAAAAGCTATCTTTGTTTCAAAATTATTAAATATGGCTTTTACTGCTTTCCGGGAGATGAAACCATTCTCGCAACTAATGTTTTCGTTGTTTGTTATTCTTGTGAGTTTTTTAGCACTAATGGTAATCTCGGTAATTTTTGCCATTCCTTTTTTTGGTGTCGATTCGTTAAAAAGTTTGACAACATTAAACGACTTGACCAATCCCGAATCGTTGATTGAAATTAAATATTTTCAGGTGGTTCAGTCGATAGGCTTATTTATTGTTCCGCCATTTGTTATCGGTTGGTTATTCCTTGGAAAATCGTTCGAGTATCTTTATCTGAATAAGCGAGTTCAATCGTCGTCGGTATTATTGGTTTTTGTAATGATGTTTCTTGCTGCACCATTTATAAATTTAATTGGCGAACTAAATGCCAACATGGTTTTCCCGGAGTGGATGAGCGGGATAGAGAGCTGGATGAAGAATACCGAGAAAAATGCTGAGATTTTAACCAAAGCGTTTCTAACGGTAAATTCGGTAAGTGGATTGTTTTTTAATTTGTTTATGATTGCCTTACTTCCTGCAATTGGCGAGGAGTTGCTTTTCAGAGGAGTAATACAACGTATTTTTACGCGCTGGACACATAGCTCTCATTGGGGAATATGGATTTCGGCAATCCTTTTTAGTGCGTTGCACATGCAGTTTTATGGCTTTATTCCACGTATGTTGCTCGGTGTTTTGTTTGGTTATCTTTTAGTTTGGAGCGGCTCGATGTGGTTGCCCGTTTTAGCCCACTTTATTAATAATGCAATTGCTGTAATTGCCTATTATTTTGTCGATAAAAATTTGCTGAATCCAAATATCGAAGATATCGGCTCAACTTCGGGGAGCTACTATATGGCAGCAATTAGTCTGGGATTTATTGTTGTTTTTATGTTGATGATAAAACGGCAAAACAAAATAATAAAGGTAGAATAAAATCAACCCGGTTTTACTACCCGAAATCGAAAAGCAAATCGCGTTGCAACTCCTTTTGAAGTATTTTCGGATTCTCTTTTAATTTTTTCTTTTCGCTTCTTCTGAAAATATAAACCAGTCCGTACTCTTCTAATATCTGACGTTTAATTTTTGTGTCTTCAATTGTGGTATTTTCTTCAATCTCCGACCACATTTTACTAATAAATTCATTGGTGGTTTTTCGTACTGCGCGCATTCTATCGAACGAACGTGAAGTGTTCTTCCTTAAATTATTCTGAAAAATTGCAGCATCGTAAAACTCTTCAACTTTAATTTTTACCATAGCAATAGAAGGATTGTAAATGGCACTTCCGCCATTCTGAATCCTTTTCTGCTCGCCCTCAACAACTTTGTTCCCCCAATACAATATCTCTTCTTCGGTGTTTAGCGGTGGAACTTTGCCCTCGAACTCTTTTAGCCCGTAATATTTTATGCCACCGTTTATTTCGCCTCGTTCCGATGTTAAAAACAGCACTTGAATAAAATGCGAGACATACATTCTTGCACTTTCTAATGCCGCTCGATAATCCTGATTGCGTTCCGATTGAATCTTAATATCCAACTCGTATTGCGTTAATGTGTTTTCAAACTTGCGTTTAACATCTTTCAACTCCTCAAATAAACCATTGGTAATTGCAATTTTCTCCTTGCTTTTTTGAGTTGCTTTTTTAAGGGCTGCTTCGAGTGCCCGAATTCGGGCTTTGTCGGTTGTTGGTAAACGTCTGTATGGCATAGCTTCAAAAAAATTATTTATGCGAATATAGCTAAAGGAACAATCGAAAATATTTGTTCGCCCATCGACTTATGCACAAGTTGATGTGAATTAATTGAGCGTTAGCGGCTTTTTTTATCGAATCTTCTCGAAAACCCTTATTATAAACAATAGTTTTTAACCGTTTACCAGATTAACCCACGTATTTAGATTAGGCATGCCAATAAAAAAAGCCTTCAATTCCCAATTATTGGAAAAGAAGGCTTTTAATAAAATATGATAATAGATTTATTTACTCAAACGAGCACCTAAATATTCGCGGTTTAAGCGGGCAATATTTGTAATCGATATGCTTTTGGGGCATTCCGATTCGCAAGCACCTGTATTTGTACAACCACCAAAACCAAGTTCATCCATTTTGGCTACCATATTAATGGCACGTTTTTTAGCTTCAACCTGCCCTTGCGGTAATTTTGCCAAATGCGAAACTTTTGCCGAAACAAATAACATTGCCGACGAGTTTTTACAAGTGGCAACACAAGCACCACAACCAATACAAGCTGCTGCATCCATTGCTTCTTCGGCATCATCCGACGATATTGGAATTGCATTTGCATCGGGAACTCCACCGGTATTTACCGAAATGAAACCTCCGGCCTGCAATATTTTTTCAAATGCAGTACGGTTTACAATCAGGTCTTTAATTACCGGGAATGCACCGGCTCGCCATGGCTCAATTACAATGGTTTCGCCATCTTTAAATTTACGCATGTGCAACTGGCACGTTGTAACCTCGGTATCCGGTCCGTGTGGGCGGCCATTAATATATAAACTGCATGTTCCGCAAATTCCTTCGCGGCAATCGTGGTCGAATGCAATCGGATCAATTCCTTTTTCAATCAGGTCATTGTTTAAAATGTCCATCATTTCAAGGAAAGAAGAGCCGGTAGAGATATTCTCGATAGGGTAAGTTTCAAATCTTCCCTTGTCTGTCGCATTTTTTTGTCGCCAGACTTTTATAGTAAGTTTTTTTAGAATTTTATCAGCCATTTTATTTCTTTTTAGATTTTTAGATATTAGATTCAAGATAAAAAGTCTTGTGTCTTGAATCTAAAAA
>JALUZN010000040.1 GCA_027011835.1 Draconibacterium sp.
GGTATTCCTTAAACTTAAGTTTGCAGCTTTCCTCATCGGGGAACTGTTCTATAAAGTTAATTAATGACATACTTCTATTTTTATTTCAAAGATAATAATAATTGGGTAAATATACGGGTATTCATATTATTTAAAGAATGACATTCTCTCTATTATAGCAAGTTGCGGGATTAGTTTTTAAATACTTCCTGCTTCAGTTATAAATATTCATTTTGAGTTAAGATACCAAACCGGTACAGGTAACCTGTTTTCTCCGTTGTTTTTAATTTTTAAAATAGCTTTTCTCTATCCGCGTTAAACAAAATCGATTTGACTGGTGTTATTTGAACATCTATATTTGTACAATAATTTTAAATAAGACTAAATAATAATTAATTTAAAAATAAACATCATGTTAACAGTAGGAGACAAGTTTCCGGAGTTTGAAAAACAAGCAGTAGTATCTTTAGAGCCGGGTAAAGAGTTTGAGACAATAACTTTAGACAATGTAAAAAACGGGAAATGGACTGTATTTTTCTGGTGGCCACTCGATTTCACTTTTGTTTGCCCAACCGAAATTACATCGTTTAACAAACATTTCGACGATTTTGCAAAACGCGATACAAATTTATTCGGAGCATCTATCGATTCTCAGTTTGTGCACCTTGCTTGGAGAAATTCTGACCCGGGTTTAAAAGAGCTTAAATTTCCGATGATTGCCGATACATCAAAATCGCTTTCAGAGGAGCTGGGTATTCTTGAAAAAGTAAATAAAATTGCATATCGCACAACTTATATTATCGATCCGGAGGGAACTATTCAACATGTTTCGGTTAACGGATTAAATGTGGGAAGAAATGTTCAGGAAGTTATTCGTTTGCTCGACGCATTCCAAACAGGAGAATTAACTCCTTGCGACTGGGAACCGGGCGACGACACATTATAGCAAAGGGAGAGAAACCTGTTTTCAGGTTTATTGGAGAGAAGGGAAAAAGGAGTCGAGAGACTCCTTTTTTTATAACCTGAATTATTCTCAACAAACATTTAACTGTTTTTCCACAAAAAGAGACAATTTCAGTAAAGACAGATATGGTCAGGGTTTTGGCAGTATTCCCGGTATTAATACATCCTTAAAGGCTGTCCAACTTTTAGAATTTCATTTTCAGAAATATTGTTTATTCGGCAAATGTGGTTAATCGACATATTGAACCGGCGCGAAATTCGCCATAACGAGTCGCCGTGACGAACCGTATAATATTGCGGAACACCGGGTTTAACCGAATATCCTTTTGGAATTAGTTTTCGTTGCAATTGTGCAATACTCTTTACCGATACTACATCGTTTCTAATTTCCCCTGTTTTAAAATTATAAATCAGTTCGGGGTCGTATGCATGGTCGTGTTCCCGAATCTCGAAATGAAGGTGGCTGCCGGTTGCCCGCCCGGTACTTCCGGCACGACCGATTGGCTCGTTTTTGTTTACCCAGGTACCGGCTTTTACCAAAAATTTTGAAAGATGTGCATAATATGTTTTAATATTCTTTGCATGCTGAATAACAATTAAATTCCCAAAACCATAATGGTAACGTGCGCTGATAACACGCCCCTCGAATGCGGCGCGAACGGTGTCGCCGGTGGCACTTCGAATATCGAGCCCTTTATGCATTCGCCCGTGCCGAGGTCCAAACCTGCTTATTATTTTATTATGAACAGGAAACACAAATTTCGAGAGCATTATTCCGGTGGTTAAACTGTGGTCGAATTGTGGCCTGGATAAATTCAGACCTCTTTTCTCGACCTCTGCAATGGTTAATGGATACTCCTCGCCAGGCACAATTACCAACGAATCGGTATTCACATATTGTGCCCTTACCGCAATTGAGCAGATAAAGAAGAAGAAAATAAGCAGTACCGGCTTTCGAATCATTTGGCAAAAAAACCGAAAATATTCTCGAAATAAAAAAATTACGCAATGAAGTTGTTTAAAACTGACGAGGTTTTTCGAGGGTGGCATATTAATTTTCTTGCAAAAGCACGGTTTCCCCTGAATAACAAAAGCAATTAAACGAAATATTTTCAAAACAGAGTTCGAGCACGCGGGCAATCGCTACGAACAAAAATAACTTCGCCTAATTTACTCATAAAGCTGAGCATTCGTGATTTCGCTTCGTTCAGTTCCCGAAAACCTAGCTGAATTGAGTATGTTATTTTTTTATATTTTCAATGGCAAAGTTAATTCGTGTTATAGTCTCTTCTTTTCCAAGCAACTGGCAGATTACAAACAAATCGGGGCCCAAGTTACCACCTACCAAACTCAGTCGTAGTGGATTCATAATGGCTCCAAATCCCCACTCTTTTTCGTTCATAAATACCGAAAATGCCTCTTTTAATGTTTCGGCATTCCAGTTGTTAACCGAAGAAAAAAGTGTAACAATCTCGCGTAATTTTTCAGGTGTATCTTCTTTCCAGCGTTTTTTTACTGTTTTGGCATCGTATTCGGTGGGTGCTTTAAAAAAGTAGTAGCCTTGTTCCCAAAGTTCCGAAACAAACTGGCAACGTTCTTTTATTTCGGCAACAACTGCTGCCGTTTTTTCGTCTGTTGCTTCAACTCCTTTTTCAATCAAAACAACTTTAAAAAGTTCGGTTAACTCCGCAACCGATTTTTGCTGAAAATAGTGTTTGTTAAACCACTTTGCTTTTTCGGGGTCGAATCGCGAACCCGATTTTACCACCCGCTCCAAGCTGAAAATTTCGGTTAATTCGTCGAGCGAAAAGAACTCCTGTTCGTCGCCCGGATTCCATCCCAACATAGCAAGCATATTTATAAAAGCTTCGGCAAAATACCCCTCTTCGCGGTATCCTTTCGAAACGTCGCCCGTTTTCGGGTCGGTCCACTCGAGCGGAAATACCGGAAATCCCAATTTGTCGCCATCGCGTTTGCTTAGTTTTCCTTTCCCTACCGGCTTTAAAATTAATGGCAAGTGTGCAAACTTCGGTTGTGTCTCCTCCCAGCCCAAAGCGCGGTACAACAAAACGTGCAGCGGCATCGACGGTAACCACTCTTCGCCTCTGATTACGTGTGTAATTTCCATTAAATGGTCGTCAACAACATTTGCCAAATGGTAGGTTGGCATTCCGTCCGACTTAAAAAGCACTTTGTCGTCGAGGCTTTTTGAAGTGTTAAAAGTTACACTCCCACGTATTAAATCTATCTCGGTAACATCTTCATCGGCAGGCATTTTAAAGCGGATTACATAGTTTTCGCCCGCTTCAATTTTTTGCTGAACTTCAGTTTCAGATAGCTTTATCGAATTATTTAATTTTTCGCGTGTAGCAATTCCGTACGAAAAAGTTTCTTTGTTTGCTTCTGCCTCTTTTCGTAATGCATCAATCTCTTCGGCGGTATCGAATGCATAATATGCCCACCCCGATTCAACCAACTGCTCGGCATATTTTTTATATATCGCCTTTCTTTCGCTCTGACGGTACGGTCCAAAATCGCCACCAATTCCCGGTCCCTCAACCGGATTTAACCCACACCAATTTAAGCTTTCAATAATATACTTTTCGGCACCCGGCACATAACGCGTTTGGTCGGTATCCTCAATTCTGAGAATAAAATCGCCACCCTGTTTTTTCGCAAAAAGATAATTAAAAAGAGCTGTGCGTACACCTCCCATATGTAGCGGCCCTGTAGGACTTGGGGCAAATCTTACCCGAACTTTTCTATCACTCATTTTTTAATGCTGCTAATTTTTTTGCAAAGATAGAAGAAATTCATCGACAGAAGAATCAATAATGTGTTTTGAACAGCCTTAAAGGTGCAGGGTTCAAATAATCTTTTTAGAAAAATGGGATTATTTGAGAAAATATTAAACAAATACTCAATAATATTGTTTCTTTCTAAAAACAGTAAAAAAACTTTAAAAAATTACAAAGTGAAAAAATTATTATCGATTGCAATCATCTTAATTGCAGCTTCAACAATGGCATTCTCACAGGTTCAACAAGAAGAAATTGACTATTATCAGTCGATTTTTGGTATGGAGAAAAAGGGAGTAGTCGCCAGCTTTCTTAAACTAGACGAAACCGATTCGTTCTGGAAAATTTATGATGCTTACGAAAAAGAGCGTAAAGACATTGGACAAAAACAGATTAATTTATTATTGGATTATGCAGAGCATTACGAAACGTTAACCGATGACAAAACTGATGATTTGGTTAAAGAATCGATGCGTATCAGAAAATCGTCGAGTAGTTTAATTGCTAAGTATTATAAGAAAGAAGTTGTTTAAAGTTAACTATCAAGTTATCAATCAACAACAAAATGTTAAAAAGAAAGAATGAAATAAAATAATCGAAACTCAATTATTTGTATCATTCTTT
>JALUZN010000041.1 GCA_027011835.1 Draconibacterium sp.
ACTAATGCATGGTTGGATGCGTTCAAGGCAATTTTAATACGTTTTGAAACAAATGAAGTGCATTGGAAAGCATTGAATATACTGGCTTTTATTGTAATTCTATTGCGGAAACTTTAAACAACTTCAATAAGAAGTTCTGCAAAGGATAGTCGAGAAGATGGATATAGAGCCGGTTTAATTTTGGGTTGTATGTTAAGAGCGTGTTATTGGGAGCCACAAATTCGTCGGGAGCCTGAGTGCAACCATAAATCGACCGGCCATTTACTTTCATCCATTCTCCCATTTTTTCCAGTGCATGGTCGGCACGGTAGTCGAATGTTCCTCGTGCAGTCGGACCAACGTTTAAAAGCAGGTTTCCACCTTTACTAACCGACTCGATTAATAACACCAACAACTGTTTATTGTCTTTCCAGGTGTGCTCGTCGCGATAATATCCCCACGAGCCGGAGAATGTCTGGCAGGTTTCCCAGGGAATTTTTTCGCCATTAATCTCGGGCCACTTTTCCACTTTAAACTGCTCGGGTGTTGTAAAGTCCCAACCTCCTTCATAATCTTTCAGGTCGGCACGGTCGTTAACCAAAATACCGGGTTGCAGTTTTCGAACCATTTTCATTAGCTCAACAGAGCCCCAGTCGTCGCGTCCTTTTCCAAATTTTCCGGGGAACGAGAAGTCGAGCCAGAGAATATCGACTTTCCCGTAGTTGGTTAATATCTCGCGCACTTCATTTTTCAGGTATTCGCGATAAACACTCATATCGCGATTTTTATTTAATTCGTCGTACTCCTCTTGCGTATTTGCACTCTGCGGATGAACTCGGTCGATGGTATAATCAGGGTGATGCCAGTCGATTAACGAATAGTAAAACCCAATCTTTAACCCCTCGGCTCGAAACGCATCGACCCACTCTTTTAATATATCTTTCCCATAAGGCGTGTTTGTAACATTATAGTCGGTGTAATCCGATTTAAACATATTAAACCCCTCGTGATGTTTTGTTGTGATAACGGCATATTTCATGCCGGCTGCTTTTGCTTTTTTTGCCCATTCGGTTGGATCAAACAGGTCGGGATTAAAAATTTCGAAATACTTTTGATACTGCTCGTTAGTCATTCGCTCGCGTTTTTTCACCCACTCGTGGCGAGCTGCCTGCGAATATAAGCCCCAGTGAATAAACATCCCAAAACGTGCCTCTGTCCACCAGGCAAGGCGTTCTTTTTTTTGCTCGGGTGTTTCGTCCCAAATTTTCTTTTGCGAAAAAGCGTGCTGACTAACTAAGACCATCAGCAAAATAAATAATAGTGTTCTTTTCATTGTGTTGTTGTTTATAATAATGTGTATACAATTCATTTTATTCAGTAATTACTCCAAACTCGGCCATTCCAACCCTGCCATTTTCTATGGCCGGAGAAACTGCACGCAATTTAATATATCTTCCTTTTTTCGCTTTAAACTCTTTTTTCTGCCACAGAGGACTATTTTTAATGTTCGAGAATTCACCTTTCGAAACCGGAGTTCCCCAGTTTCTTCCATTACGGCTTACGTAAAACTCATAATTAAATATAATGCCCGGATTCCACTTTCCCTGATCGGGCAAATACGTAAATCCTTTTATGTTTAATGTTTTTCCCAAGTCGATTACAAAATCAACCGGTGGTTTATTCCGAACAGTCCAGGCCGTATTTTCATCACCGTCGAAAATTAACCCTGCACGCTCCTCTCCTTTAAAATCGCCCGCAATTTTCCACTTCTCTTTCGATACATCGAAACGGGCAACCGAAACCGGGCTTATTTTTTGACTTTCCGGGTCGACTACAATGGCTTTTAATATTGCTTTATGTGCCAATAGAAACGGCTTTACATATTTAGCCGACGACAATGAGGGAGTTGTTCCGTCGAGCGTATAATAGATGTCGAGTCCGTCGTCGAATCCTTTTATTGAAACTTCGCCAGCCTGATTTCTAATAATTTGGGGCTCAACAATAATTTTAGGCGCTTTAAAAATTTCCACATTCGAAATAACAGGGCACGCTTTCGAATCGATAATACTTAAGCGGACCTTTGTAGCGGTAACATTTGGAAAACGCAAAATCCGTTTTCGTCCGATTGTTGTTTCCGAAGCAATTTCTTTCCAGTTCCCATCAACCAAAGCATCAACTGTAAATTTTTTAACCCGCTGCCCAAGCCGGATATCTTCCTGTACCAAAAACCTGTTAAACTCAGTGGGCTCACCAAAATCGATTGTTACCGACGCCTTAATTACTCCGTCGTCGGTTGCCCAATAGGTATCGTTATTGTTGTCGGTTATATTTTGCGGGCCATATTTTTTTGAATTACCACGAATATTGGTTGCCACAACGTTTTTATTTTTTGCAAGATTCAATGCAAAATCGGCCTTTATTGCTTTAGCCAGTTTCAGAATTTGTTTTACATCGTTTTCGTGAATAAGTCCGCGCCTGTCGACAGGGAAATTAATAAGTAACGATGCGTTACGGCCAATTGAATTATAATAAATATCGAGAAGTTGCGGCAGTGTTTTTACTTTGTGGTCTTCCGACTTATGATAAAACCAGCCGGGACGAATAGAGACATCGACTTCGGCAGGCACCCAGTGTGTACCGTCTTCATGCCCCGAGCGCAACTCCTTATAGTTTGGCGACCCCGGATAAAACTCATCGCGACGAATGGGCGACCAGTTTGTTTTCATTGCCCAGCCCTCTTCGTTACCAACCCAGCGAATATCGGGGCCGGCATCGGAAAACATACAGGCCATTGGCTGTAAATCGCGAACAATTTTACGCGTATTTTTCCAGTCGTAATATGTCTTTCTATCTATTTTGCGCTCTTCGTTTGCACCTCCGTAATATCCTGTTCCACCGTTTGCACCATCGAACCAAACTTCAAAAACATCGCCATAATTGGTCATCAGCTCTGTTAACTGGTTCCGATAATAGGTAATGTATTCAGGCGTTCCGTATAAAGCACTGTTTCTGTCCCAGGGCGACAGATAGAGTCCGAGTTTTAACCCGTACTCCTTACAGGCATCAGCCAGTTCGCGTACAACATCTCCTTTCCCGTTTTTCCAGGGTGAGTTTTTTACCGAGTGTTCGGTGTATTCCGATGGCCATAAACAAAACCCGTCGTGATGTTTTGCAGTAAGAATAATTCCTTTCATTCCAGCCTCTTTACATACCCGGGCCCACTGGCGGCAATCTAACTCCGTAGGATTAAACAGCCCAGGACTTTCGCCACCAAGTCCCCACTCGCGGTCGGTAAACGTATTCATATTAAAATGCACAAAAGCATAAAACTCCATATCGTGCCATCGAAGCTGACGCTGCGTAGGAAGAGGTTGAACCGGCTCCGGAGGAAGAACCTGTGTACACGATATGATAAATAAAACAATAATTCCTAATAAAATTCGGTTTTTCATAATTACCTGTTTAACAATAAGTACGAATTCTTTTAATTCAACACAATTTAACAAATGTATTAAAATGTATGTTTTTTATAATAATAGGTTATCAGTTTTTAGGCAGTAGGCAGTAGTTTGTTTCGCACCAAACAAACATCAATACTAAATACAAAAAAAAGGAAACGTTAAATACAACACAAATATACTCCACCTATGCCAACTAATTATTTGCAATTAAGTCTTTAATTGAAAAACAAAAAAGATTTCGCACGAAAAATCTTTCGTGATTTTTATCACATGGAAATATCTGTCCCAAAATGAGACATTTTCCCAAAAAAACAACACGCACAAACAACTGTATTACTTAACATTACGTCTAGTGGTATATAAATTGCTTACGTCACGCGAACGCTTTACACAATTTCTTGATTACTATGAATGACGCAATTTACAACATAAAAAAATTTGGAATATTAAGTAAGAATAGCATAATTTGCATAAATTTATGAATTCCGAAATTTTAGGAAGATAAAAAATAAGGTTTGTAAGCAATCTTTCCAAAATTTCACCACTTATTATTTATAAAACGTAAAAACAAAAGACAAGAAGTGTCTTACAAGTTTTTGTTTAAAGCAGGTAAACCGAGTAAAATGGTAATAAAATGTATTTAAATTATTAACGTATATGAAAAATATACTTCAAAAACAAAAAGGGAAAGAAGAATTAAGACTAACTACAACATCAAGTCTATTCGCTACTAATTCCGACAACAACAGACCTATATATAAAAAGGAGTTTATGCTTTGGTATATTTCTATTACGTCTCTTAAAGCACAACAATCTGAAAATATTCTAGATATAAAAAAACCTACATTATTAATATACAATATTAACTTTAATATTAATGGAGATATTGCCCATTATTGTTGATGGTCTCCCGAGTAGAA
>JALUZN010000042.1 GCA_027011835.1 Draconibacterium sp.
TATTGAATCATTATATAATTCCTCCATTGTATAAGTATTACATTCCCCGCATCATCATTCTCTCTGTGAATTTAGAAGCCGGAACGCCTGTATTAATTTTTATGGATGAAAGTTCCATGGTGGTTTTATGGTTTTTCTGAACATTCTCCATTTCGGAGCGTGTAATCACCCAAATACCGTCAATCTCTTTCAGGTTCTTAATCGACAAAGTTTTAAGTAACTCCTCATCTTCATCGTAAAACTCTTTTTTCAAACCCACAAAATTGCTTTTCCTTATCCAGGTAACGGTTTTCGAGTACATGTAGTCTTCGTCTTTCGAAACACTTTCAACCACGTAACACTCCACCCCGTCAACGGTCTCTTCGCGCAGAAGTTTATGGACATCAGCGTCGAGTTTCCGGTCGCCCAAGTCGTCGTAAGTAAAATCCGATCCCATAAAATAGTCGCTTTTACTGTCGCTCGAAATGCGCTTTACTTTTTTCAAAGCAGGAAGGTAAATCCACTGGTCGTCGGCTTTATCGCTGTCGTAACTCCAATTCATAAACGAGGTATTTTTAACATCAGCCGGACTCAGAAAAAACATGATACTCTTTTCTGTATCACCCAAATCTTTTGTGAACTGCTGAATTTTTCGCACACGGGTCTGACCGCTTTTATTTATCAGGGTCATAGTTAAAACCGAAGTTTGATCGTCGCCGGTTGGCAAATTGTATGCTTTGTCAACAATTTCGCGACCGGTTAATTGTGCACTTGCACCAATACTTGCAACTAATAATATTATTGCAACTGTAACTAATTTTAATGTTTTCATTTTATAAATATTTAATTGTGTAATTATTTAATTGTGTAATGATTTGAATCATTGTATCATTGAATCATTCTTTGCTACTTACTGTTTTTAAAATAGCCCCAAGTATTTTCATAATTTCTTCTACATCTTCGATTAAACTATTCGCTAATTTTAGTTCAATATAATCGCTGTCTTTTAGTAATCTTAACCAATAGTGTGTTTCTCTGGCTTCTTTGTATGAGATGAAAAGCTTTGCTCTAAACTCTTTTTTAGAGATACTTCCCGACGCTTCTTCTGCATTTGCACCAATTGAAGTTCCACTTCGTAGAATTTGTTTTGACAATGTATATTCTTTCTTATCATCAGATAAATATTTATATAACTTAATGATACGTAGTGCAAAACTGTATGTTTTTGTTAAAATTATATTTTCTTTCATATCCTTAGTTATTCAAAAATTCAGTTATTTAATGATGTAATGAATTCTAACACTATCCCATTTCCTTTCATTGTATAATTGAATCATTGTATCATTATTTCATTAAATCATTATTCCATTGAATCCTTCTTCTTCCTCTTAAAATAAACGTTGCTCATATAAAGCAGCACCAACATAATTGTTAATGTCCCCACAAAACTGGTAAACATATTTAGCGACACCAGTGCTCCAAGTTCGCGATTGGGCGGAAATACAGAGAATAGCAACACCAAGAATCCGGCGATTACAACAATGGCATTAAATATGATTGCCTTGCCCGAATGTGCCATTGTTTCTTGTGCAACTGCCATTTTATCGGTGGTATTAGCTGCATTAGTACGATACTGTTCAAGAAAATGCACCGCATAATCAATCCCAATTCCTATTGCAATACTCGATAACAGTGCAGTTGTTGTGCTGAGTGGTATTCCGAGGAATCCCATAATTCCAAAACTGATAACTGCAGTAATAATAATTGGCACAGAACTAATCAACCCGATTTTAATATTTTTAAACATTGCCGATATTAATACGATAATAATTAACAGCGACAGGATCATACTTTTTATCTGACCTTCAAGAATTAAATCGGTAAATACCAAGCCTTTGTAACCGCTTCCGGCATAATTCATTGTAATTCCCATTTTTTTGAAATCATCTTCGTAAGTATGGATAATATCGAGTGCCGAGTTAATCGCTTTCGAGTCGTCTTTTTTTAATTGGAAAGTAACATTTAGCTTTTCGTAATCGTAATCAACCACTTTGTTAAGATTCTCTGGGTCGCCCGACATTTCGTACAACAAAAGATATTGTGCAACCATATCCTTACTGTCGGGAATGGTGTTAAACTCCTCTTTGTCGGCGTTCATTACTTTATTCATCCTATCAATATAGTCGGCCAGCGAAAATGTATTTCCAACAACAGCAAGTTGCCCATCAACATCTTTTTGCATCTTGTCCACTAATTTCAAAACAGCCGGCTCTTTAAAAACACCTTTTTTCCCTTCTGCATCGAGAATTAAATTGAGCGAACTTGTACCTCCAAAATTTTCGTTTATAAATTTATCGGTAAGAACAATGTCAGAGTCTTTCTCAAATTTATCGAGGAAACTGGAGTTGATCCACATTTTCTGCATTCCAATAATGGAAAGGGCAACAATAATTACCGAGCCAATTATGGAGATATATTTGTGTTTGATTACCCCGGCGGCAAAATTATTGGCTTGCTTGGAGTGCGAGTGTCCCTCTTTATCTTCGCTATGATCAATCTTTTTAGGTTTCGGCAAGCCAAAAATCATAATTCCGGCAGGAAGAAAAACGAGTGAGAAAACCATGGCCATCATTACGCCAAATGCAGTAAAAATTCCAAAATATTTTACCGGATAAACCTGAGATGTAAGCAGCGAAATAAATCCAACGGCAGTGGTTACCGATGTCATTATAACTGGCTTCCAAAGGTGCTTAAGCATGTCTTTTGTGGCTTCAAGTTTTCCGGCTTGCGGGTTATGGTCGACAAACGTATGCAGGTGACTGTACAAATGAATTCCATCGGCCACCCCAATTGCAATCAGCATTACCGGAATCATTGTCGATACGGCATAAATTGGAATGCCCACCGTTGCCATCAAACCAAACGCCCAAATTGTTGATAGAAATACTACCCCAAGAGTAATCATTGTTCCTTTAAAACTTCGCAAGGTGATAAACAGTACGAGAAAAATTACAAGGATAACGATGGGTACCATTTTCTTCATATCGGCAGGGCCAAGCAGCGCCATTTCGCCTTCTACAATAGGGCGGCCTGCAACGTAAATTTTTATGTCGTCGTTTTCCGACATTTTTGCTACTTTCAGAATTTCGTCGTAAAATTCAGGAGTAAAAACATCGTCGCCAATTTCGGCAATTATAATTGTTACCTGCTCGTTTTCCGAAACAAGGCGACCAAAAACCATCTCATTATTTCGCACACTCTCCTGCAACTTTTTTAGCTTCTCCTTCGTTTTCGGAACGCGCTTAAAAAAGCGTTTTACATCCATTCCATCCTCTGTTCCAATAATATTATCGGCGGTATAAAGCGATGTAACATCGTCTTTGTCAATCTCGTCGAGTTTTTGAAACCTTTTGGTAAGCTGCTTTAGCGTGTCAAGGGTGGCAGTGTTGTAGATGCCTTTCTTGTTCTGCACAGCAACAATTATACCGTCCTTTATATCAAACCAACTCTCGGCTTTGTCGCTGTAAATAAATGCCGGATGGTCTTGTGGCATGTATTTGTCTAAATTGGTTTCCATTCTCGTATTTTGTTTCATTTCTAAAACAAAAAATACCGAAACAGCTACAATTACTAACATTGTCAGCCATTTAAAATTCAACATTCTTTTTAATAATTGTTCCATAATCCTCTTCCTTATAGTTAACACTAACTAACTTATTATTTAAAAAAATTTATTTTAAAATTAAATCTATCGATTTAAGCAAAGCGTTGCCCTCGTTCGCCAAGTTAAATTCGTGACGATTTAAATCCCACCGTTTAACCAGCAATCGCAAGGCTCCCATTACCAAAAGAGCAAGACTATCTTTCGAAATATCTTTCCTTACGTTTCCTTCCAGCTGTCCTTTAGAAATAATATTTTCAATTGTATTTTGGTGAAGGTTCATAATGGTTCTTATTTTTTCAAGAAGAGCTTCCTCGTTTTTAAAAATTTCTTCCGAAAAAATAACAGAAACAATCGATGGTTGTGCAGCAAAAATCTCAATCATTTTTGAAAACATAAAACTGATTTTTTCATAAGCAGACCCTTTAAAAGTTTCCATTGATGCAGAAAGAAATTCGGCCATTATTTTGAAATTTTCTAAAATGGCCAATATAATTTCAGTTTTACTTTTAAAATGGCGATAAATTGCAGGCTCAGAAATACCAATCTCTTTTGCCAGATTTTTAATTGTCATTCCCTGAATTCCTTTCGAAGCAATTATTTCGATTGAACGATCTATTATTTCTGATTGTCGCGCTGTAAACATTTTTTTACTCTTTTTATCTGAAATTTAATTCGACGACGCAAAGTTAGTTAACATTTACT
>JALUZN010000043.1 GCA_027011835.1 Draconibacterium sp.
GTTTATAACAGCTTTAACCATAGTGTTATTTACTGGATGTAATAATTCTACAAACAATGATTTATCGAGAACTGAAGTTTTACGTAAAAACTGGAAAATAATACAGAACGACCGTCCGGAAAAATTGACCGGAGAGCGTATTTCTCAAAAAGATTACGATACGAACAATTGGCATAATGCCGTTGTTCCCGGTACTGTTGGAGGAAGCCTTATTGCCGACAGCACTATTGTTAATCCTTACTTTGGATTGAACCTTCAGAAAATCGACACCTCCCAGTTCAGATCCCCATGGTGGTATCGTACAACATTTAATTTAAATGAGAGTGATTTAAACAAAAGCATTTCATTACGCTTTTTAGGAATAAACTATCGGGCCAATTTGTGGATTAACGGGATAAAAGTTGTTGGTAAAGATAAATTGGCAGGAGCTTATAATATTTTCACTTTCAAAATAAATGAATATGTAAAGCCTGGAGAAAATGTGGCAGCATTAGAAGTGTGGCCCCCTGTACCCGGCGAATTTACTATGGGTTTTGTTGACTGGAACCCGAAAGCTCCGGATAAAGATATGGGCATATTCCGCGACGTGATTCTCGAAATAAACGGTGGAATTAAATTGAGAAGCCCGTTTGTTCAAAGTAAAGTTGATAAGAAAAACCTGGATGCAGCCGATTTGTCGCTACAAGTTGAAGTGGAAAACAACACCGAAAAAACCATTTCGGGAACCGTTATTGTCGATTACTCACTTGGCCAGCTAAAGCAAAAAGTTACAATTAATGGCGGTGATACAATATCGTGTAAATTTACTCCCGACCAATATCCACAGTTAAAAGTTAAAAACGTAAAACTTTGGTGGCCAAACGGAATGGGAGACCCCAATCTTTACGATATCAACTTTAAGTTTGTTGCCGACAATGCTATTCTCGACAAAGTATCCGACAAATACGGAATAAGGGAAATTAACAGTTACGTTGATAAAAATGGAAACAGAGTATTTAAAATAAACGGACAGTTTACCCTAATAAGAGGCGCAGCATGGACCGATGATATTTTCTTACAAGACACGAAAGAAAAAATAGAAAGCCAATTAAAATATGTAAAAGAGATGAACCTGAATTCTATCAGGCTCGAAGGTATTTGGGGAAAAGATGAAGTGATGTATGATTTGTGCGACGAAAACGGTATTTTAATGATGGTGGGTTGGAGCTGCCAATGGGAATGGCCACAGCATCTTGGAAAACCCACAAACAGAAAATATACTGCTTATAACAATCCCGAGGATATTAAACTTATAACAAGTTACGGAGAAAGCCAGTTTTTATGGTTACGTAACCATCCAAGTATTTACGTGTGGATGATAGGTAGCGATAAATTTCCTGACCCGCAAATAGAGAAAAATTATATTAAGTTTTTTAATAAATACGACACTTCAAGACCTTATGTTGCCGCTGCCGGCGGTGTACATTATGACTTTCTAAAAAACGATATAAGCGGGCCAACAGGTATGAAAATGAAAGGACCTTATGACTATGTCCCTCCCATTTATTGGTACACCGATACACTTCTTGGAGGTGCTTATGGGTTTGATACCGAAATCTCTCCGGGAGCTAATATTCCTCCATTGGCATCATTAAAGAAGATGATTCCTGCCGATCATCTTTGGCCTATCGAGAATAATGAGTATTGGAAATTTCATTGTAATCCGGGGCTATTTGGTTCTCTCGACCCATACCTTCGGGGGATTCGCGCACGGTATGGGAAGTCTAAAAACATCGAAGAGTTTGCTTTCAAATCGCAGCTCATGAGTTATGAACTTCTGCGTCCTATGTTTGAATCGCGTATCGCCAACAGACCGGCCAGCACAGGGGTAATTCAATGGATGCTTAATTCGGCATGGCCTCAGTTTTACTGGCAACTTTACGACTGGTATCTCCAGCCCAATGCAGCATATTATGCGGTAAAAAATGTCAACAAACCTATTCATGCAATATATAGATATGGTAAAAACGACATTTATATTGCCAATAATACTCTCGATAAAGCAAACAATTTAAAAGTTAGTATCGATTTAATCGATGTTAATTCGAAAGTGTTTTTCAAACATCAATGGGAAGGAGTTGCAGAGGCCAACAGTTCAGCGCAAATATTTGAGTTGCCCGACAATATTGAGTTGCCCGAAGTCTATTTTATTCGTTTGAATGTAACGAAAGATGGAAAAGAGATAGATAACGGATTTTACTGGATTTCGAAAAAACAGGATATTTATGATTATGATCATCCAAAAAGTTATTGGACTTATACCTATAGTACACAAATTGCCGATTTCTCTGCATTAAATAAATTACCTAAAGTAAAATTGGCTTACGATTATAAATTTGAGAAGACCAACGACGAAGGAAACATTACAATAAAAGTTACAAATAAAAGTTCTTCAATTGCATTTTTTACATTTTTCGATGTAGTAAATAAAAAAGACGAGCCGATTCTTCCAATATTCTGGGACGATAACTATGTAACTTTGCTACCCGGCGAAGAACGGGTGTATCACGCCAATTATTCGTTGGATAGTTACAAAGATAAACCCATAATAAAAGTAAAAGGATTTAATGTTCAACCTGAAATACTAAACTAAAAAGTTATGAAAAAGAATGTTTTATTATTATTGATAGTTGTTTTATTTCTTGTTGTTCCTAATCGACAAGTAGCTGCAAAAAACTTAGTAAAAATTGCTACAATTGGTGCCAGAACTCCTCGTATAGACCCATCTTTAACTAATCAGGAAAAAGTAGATGCAATAAGGGAATTTCTTACATGGCAATTAGGACAAGTACTAGCGGATCACCCCGATCTGATTGTACTGCCTGAAATTTGCGACCAACCTCGTGGAATGAGTAACAAGGAAAAGTTCGAATATTTCGAAGTAAGAGGGACTCAAATTCTCGATTTTCTTTCTGACATTGCAAGCAAAAACAAATGTTATATTGCATTTGGAATGTATCGTCAGGACGATGAAGGTAATTGGAGGAATTCAACTGTTATGCTCGACCGAAACGGAGAAATAGCAGGCATTTACGATAAAAATTTTCCCACACCCGATGAAATGAAAATTGTAGTCCCTTCAGACGAGGTGAAACTTATACAAACAGATTTTGGATCGGTAGCATGCGCAATATGTTTCGACCTTAATTTCGATGAGCTTCAGAAGCGTTATGCCGAATTAAAACCCGATTTGATTATTTTTATGGGTTTATACCATGGTGGAATAGTGCAAGCCGAGTGGGCATATTCATGCCGTTCGTGGTTTGTTGGTTCTGTTGGTGTAGGCGATGTTTTTTCTCAGATTAGAAACCCATTTGGCAAGGTGGTAGCAACTTCTAGTAATCATTACGATTATATTGTATCTACTGTTAATTTAGATTGTGAGTTAGTTCATTTAGATCATAACAAAGTGCATCTGAGAGAACTGAAAAAGAAATATGAAGATAAAGCTACAATTTATGATCCAGGGGAATTTGGAGTTGTTATGATTACCAGTGAAGATAACAACACATCGGCAGAAGATATGGTGAAGGAGTTTAATTTTGAAAAACTGAATCACTATTTTAACCGTACACGGTCAGATCGTGAAAAATTATTAAAAGAAGAATAATTCATTAACTGAAATATACGATTTAATTATGACATCGAGAAGAAAATTTATTTCAACAGCCGGCATTGGAATAGTAGGGGCAACAGCATTGCCGGGTTCTGCTATTTTTGGAGCGAATAATTTTGAAAAAGAGCAGCAACAAAAGAAAAAAATTGTTGTTGGTATTATTGGTGCCGAAAACAACCATACAGTCGGGTACGGAAAACTTTTTAATATTGAAAAGAAATTTCCGGGCGTAGAGTTGAAATATGTGTGGGGCGAAACCGATGCATTTGCAAAACGTGCCCAAAAAGAGGGGGCCATTCAAAATATAGTAAAAGACCCTCGCGAGATGTTGGGAAAAATAGACGCATTAATCGTCGACCATCGCCACCCCAAATATCATTTACCGGCAGCAGCACCTTTTCTCGAAGAAAAGACACCAATGTTTATCGATAAACCTTTTTGTTATCGGGCTGAAGAGGGCTTAGAATTTTTGCGAAGGGCTGAGGAGTTAAAAGTTCCTGTAAGTTCATACAGTAGTATTGCACAAACCAATGCCACATTCGACATTCGCGAGCAGGTAAAAGAGATAAACAATATAGAACAAATAGTGCGTTACGGTGTTCTTTATATGGGGATGAATAATAAATATGGAGGAATTTTTTATTACGGAATACACACTATTCAACCATTAATGTA